>CALLYL010000143.1 GCA_937859535.1 uncultured Myxococcales bacterium | reverse complement strand
CCAGCGCCGCCGCTTCTTCATTGGCGCGGAACGGCAGCCGAAGTCGCTCGGCCCAGGCTTTGACGGTGTTGTAGCTTAGCGAGAAGCTGCCCATCAGTCGCTCAATCGATCTTGACGCTGGTATTTTATCGCACTTTCCAGCCGGGTGGCTACGCTGCTTCGTCCCGCCACGCCGCCAACGGGGCCCGGCATGCCGCTTGGATCACCGGTCGCGTTGACAGCCCACGGTGGGCCACCTCAAGATGGGCGTAATGCGGCAGAAGTTTTACCAATTCTTGGCCTCGCTTGGGAGCAGGCTTTGGCTTGGACAGACGCTGTCGCCAAGTCGGGTGATTCTCGTCGTCGGCTTGCTATTGGTCGCGCTGCTGCTGCCGCTGCCGGCGTTGATTCTCGATGGCTTCGTCGCGACAAGCTGGCTGCTATCGGGACTGTGCCTGGCCGCAGCGGTGTGGGCCGGTGAGCCGCAGAAACTACCGCAGCTTCCGACGCTCCTGCTCTTGTCGCTGCTCGGACGACTGTGCCTGACGCTGGCGCTGATGCGGCTGGGACTTTCCGACGGTCAGCTCGGTGGCGTGCCGCTGCTCTTTCAGTCTCTAGTCGGTGGTCGCGAAGTTGGCGTCGGTGTGCTGCTCCTCGTCTCGCTACTTCTGGCCGAGTACGTGCTGATTGCCCGAGGTGGTGAGCGCGTGGCCGAGGTCGCGGCCCGCTTTGTGCTCGACGCGCTGCCCGGCAGGCAAGCGGCGATCGATGCGGACCTGCGTGCTGGATCACTCGGTGCGGTCGAAGCCCAGACTGCCCGCGCCACCTTGACCCGTGAAGCCGAGCTGTACGGATCTCTCGACGGTGTCATGCGACTTCTGCGGGGCGATGTGCTGCTCAGCGTGCTGCTGTGGCTGGGTCTGTTTGTGGCATTGCTGGCCAAATTTTCGACGGGGGACGACCTACCGCTCACCGAGGGTGCCGAGCGTTCCGCCGCACTAACCGTCGCCGTGGGCCTGTGTACCCAGGTTCCGGTGTTGCTGGTCTCAACGGCCGCAGTGCTCCTGCTGTTGCGTAGCACCTCCTCCCGCCATTCAACCGATGAGCGACAGACCACCGCGCCACTTCAGCTCGTGACCGCTTCAGATGTGGCGCTATCGGCGGTGCAGGCCCAGGCCATCGTCCATCAAACCCTCGCCCAGCTTGGCTTGCTCCCCTGCGATTGCTCGCTGCGGGCCGATCCTGCTCTTCGACGCCAGCTCCGACTCAGCATCCATGGCGCGCTGCTGTCGCAGCACACGCTGACCGATGGAGAGACCCCACAGAACGCGCTGACCAAGCTGCTACACGAGCTGGCCCCGGAGCTATTGACGCTTGATGGACTGCGCGCTGAGCTGAGCAGCCTTGGGCACGCCCGCCCAGCACTTCTATCTGAGGTGATCCCGAAGCGGCTGTCTCTGGGTCGGCTGCTGCTCGTGCTACGCCGACTGCTGGCCGAGCGAGTGTGGCCTCTACCGATGGCCGCCGTGCTCGAAACGCTGGCGACACTGCCCGAGATCGATGGCGATGCGGATGCCCTGGTTGATCAGATCCGCGCTGGACTGGGCCGCCACCTGCTATCGGGATATCTGCCGCAGTCGCCATCGGCGGAATCGGGCGACGCCCTGCCGGCGCTGGTGCTGTCGAGCGACGTCGAGGAAGTCCTGCGCGATGCCCGACGCAGCAGTGGCGGTCAGAGACTCGCCATCGAACCCGAGCTACGCCAAGAAATCATCGATGCGGTGCTGCTCGCCAAGTCGCACGCTCCCGACGCCGTGCTGCTGTGTCAGCGTGACATCCGCCGCCAGGTCGAGCTGCTGCTTAGCGCGACCCCGCACGCTCTGCCGGTGCTCGCCTTTTCTGAACTACCGCCGCAGTTGCCGCTCCGCGTGGTGTCTCGAATTGGGCCCGGCTCACCGTAACGACTGCACCGTTTCCAGCGCCGCCGCCAGGATCGCCAGCGACTCATCGACCTGGGCCTCCGTCAGCACCAGTGGCGGATTGATCCGAACCTTGGGCGTATACGCCATCGTCAGCAGTCCTCGGGAAAGACAAGCGCGAAACAGCGCCATGCAGCGTTCTTTGGGCCACAGCGTGCAACCGTCCATCAAGTCAAAGCCGAGCAGCAGTCCTCTGCCCCGCACCGCTTGCACACAGGGAAAGCGCTCACTAAGTTGCAGCAGCCCTGCCTGGAGCCGCGCCCCCACGATCCGGGCGTGCTCGGACAGATTCTCCTCGATGATGATGCGCGTGGTCGCGTTGGCAGCCGCACAGGCCAGCGGGCTGCCGCCAAACGACGACGACGAATGGGACGGCTCGGACCATGGACGTGCCGCCGCAAGCTCAGCACGGGTGATGAGGCCACTCATCGGAAACCCAGCCGCGACGCCTTTGCCAAAGATCACGACATCGGGCACCACGCGAGCCGCCGCACTCGCCCACAGCGACCCGGTCCGCCCAAAGCCAGTGATCATCTCATCGACGATCAGCAACGCAGAGTGATCGCGGGCGACCTGCTTCAGCGCCGGCAGAAAGTCCGGATGGGGCAGTACGTTGCCAGCGGTCCCTTGGATCGGCTCGACCAAGATCGCCGCGATGCGATTGGCTGTCGAAAGTCGAATGGAATCGCGCAAGAAATCGACACAGGCGAGCTGACAGGTGGACGGCTCTTTGCGCAGCGCACAGCGTCGGCAGTCCGCGTACGGAGCCAGGTGCTGTCCGGGCAAAAGGGGCAACTGCCCGTGCTTGAACTCGCTCCCGCACAGTCCCAGGACGCCGTGGGTTTTGCCGTGGAAGCCGCCCCAGAACCCGACCACCTCGCTGTGACCGGTGGCGGCGCGAGCCAACCGCAAAGCACTTTCGACGGCTTCGGCCCCCGAGGAATAGAGCTGCACCCGATCCAGGCTCGGATCGGGCGAATGTTCGACGACGCGGCGCAACAGCTCCAGTCGAGGCGGCGAGGCAAAGCTGGTCGCGGCAATCTTCCCGGCCTGGGCAAAGAGCGCCTCAGCCAACGCCGGATGCCCATGCCCGATGCTGGCGACCCCAATTCCTGCGACCCAGTCTATGAAGCGATTGCCATCGACGTCTTCGAGCAGCGCGCCCTCTCCGCCTGCCATGGCCAGGCCCGCAAGCGTCGATATCTGCTGGATGCCCGGTGCCAGATACGTCGATTCTTCGGCACATAAGGCACGCGACCTGGGACCGGGAACTTCTGTTTGAATGCGGACAGACATCTATCACCGACGGTGGATAGCCAACTGGACCTGCTCACCGGGCCGGTAAGATAACGCCGCCATTTGGCGACCTCCTAGCGGATTTCCTTCTATCGCCAGCTCCCGTAATATCGTCGCGCTCCTTGGTGAGCACACCAACATGTCCGCCTTCCAGTCACAAACGGTCGCCGGTCGGTTCGTCCTCCTGTCGCTGGCGGGCGAAGGCGGCATGGGCACGGTTTGGAAGGCACGCGACCTTGTCACCTCGCAGATCGTTGCCGTCAAGCTGCTCAACCTGGATGTGACGCAGCCCGATGAGGTGGCGCGCTTCGAACGCGAAGTCGGACTGCTGGCCGAGCTGCGCCACCCAGGCATCGTCCGCTACATCGCCCACGGCCAGATTGAATCGCAAGCGTACTTGGTGATGGAGTGGCTGGAGGGCCAGGATCTGGCGGCCCGGCTGGCTCAAAGGCCGCTGACCACGTCGGAATCGGGCACGCTGCTCCGGCGCATCGCTCAGGTGTTATCCGTCGCTCACCAGCACGGCATCATCCATCGCGACATCAAGCCCTCGAACCTGTTTCTACGCAACGGCCGCTTAGAGGAAGCAACCGTGCTCGACTTTGGGGTCGCCCGGCGAGGCATCGCACTCCAGCGGCTAACCCACACCGGCGTGGTCATCGGTACACCGGAATACATGGCCCCAGAGCAAGCGCGAGGACTACGCAACATCACGCAAGCAGCCGATCTGTTCGCGCTCGGCTGCGTCGCCTTTGAGTGCCTGACCGGCAAGCCACCGTTTGCCGCAAGCCACATCACCGGCCTGCTCACCAAGATTCTGTTTGACCCCGCGCCTCGGCTGCAAAAGGTGCGCCCCGATTCACCAGCGGCCTTGGATGAGCTGATTGCGCAGCTCTTGGAAAAAGACCCGCTCAAACGGCCCGTGAGTGCCGCCGTGGTCTACGAGCGACTCAACCAGATCGACTTTTCTGGAGCATTCGGCGAAGAACCCGAGGTCGCGCCGCCGGTCTTGCTGCTATCGGAGCACGAGCTCCATCTGACCAGCATCGTCATTGCCGCAGCCCCACACGGCGAGCTGCAAGGGATGTCGACCATCGACCACCTCGATCTGCGGCGAGTTCGCGAGCAACATGGGCCGGCGCTGGACCAGCTTACGGCACTGGGCGTGCTGTGCGAGGTACTGGCCGATGGCTCGCTGTGGGCGACGGTGGTGGACTCTAGCTCGGCGACTGACCAAGCGCTCCGAGCCGCCAAAGCAGCATCTCTGTTACGGAGCGAATTTCCGCGCTGGTTTGTGGTGATGACCACCGGCCTGTGCGTGCTGCACGATCGCTTGGCGACCGGACCTGGGCTCGAGCTATCGCAGCGCCTACTTCACGAGGCCATCGAAGCCAACGAGTGCCACGACGTCTCCATCGACGGCTTATCAGCAGCGCTGCTGCGTGACAGCTACCACATCAGCCTCTCGCCATCGGGCCAGGCCCGTTTGGGTCCGAGCTGTGCCCACACCGCACCACGACGCCATAAGCTACCGCTCGTCGGTCGAGAGCGCGAGCTGTCGCTGATCTTTGCCGCCCTGAACTGCGCCCGCACCGATGAAGTGTCCCGGGCCGTACTCGTCCTGGGCTCACCCGGCAGTGGCAAGACCCGCTTGTGCGAAGAGGTGCTGGCGAGACTGCACGAAACCGCCGAGCCGTGCGTGGTCATGCAAGCTCGTATCGAGCTCACCCAGGCCGCCCTGCCGTTTGCCGCGCTGACGGAGTGGCTGAGGAGCGTCGATCACGCCGCCCCGTCCGACCCACGCCAGCGCCCGCAGTGGCACACCTGGCTTAGCGAGCAGTACCCAGCCGAGGAATCACACCGCTATCAGCAAACGCTCGATTGTTTGCTGCGCATCACTCCGTCGCGACTCCCCGGTGGGCAGCGGGCTGAGACGCTGCCGGGTTCCAGCGTCATTGGCGAGGCGGTGCGAGCACTGCTGGTGGCGGCGTGCCGGACCCAGCCACTTTTGCTCGTCATCGACAGCATGCAGTGGATTGATGCGGCATCGCTGGCGGTGATCGAGACGGCGCTCCAGAAGCTCGTCGACCTACCGATTCTGCTCCTCGGGTTGGCCAGGCCCGAGATTGATGAGCTGCTGCCGCGCCTGTTCGAGGGCTTGCCGACCGATCGGATGCGTCTTGGCCGGTTATCGCTCAAGGCCGCCGACAAGCTGCTCGAGATGTTCGAGGTCGAGCCGCCCTCGCTCCGTGAGGAGCTGGCCCATCAGTCGCTGTGCCGTCCGCTGTTCCTACTCCGACTCGCAGAGGGGTTGCAAGAAGAAGGACTGGCGGCGACCAGCGCGGTGGTAGCGATGATGCAGACGCGGGCCCTGCGACTCGATCCGCTGACTCGCCTGGTGCTGCGTGCGGCCAGCATGCTGCCCAGCCCATGTAGCGAAAGCGAGCTGTTCAAGCTGCTCCCCGGTCGATTTTCGCTGTCGCAGATGGATCGAGCGCTCGATCAAGCCATCGACCAAGAGTGGCTCGACCGACTGCGTCCCACCGAGGTCGGCGGCGAGGCCAGCCTCCGCTTCCGCAGCCCGCTGCTCGCTCGCGCCATTGCCGAGACCGTGACCGACAGCGACCGCCAAACCGGCGAAGAGCTGCGACGCCGACTTGGGCAGACGGTAACCACCGACCCGACAAGCGAGTGACAGTCCCACAATCCTCGCCTAGACTGCTCGGGGTTTTGCATGACCTCGCGGTAAGGAACTCGCCGGATGTCACACGGCAACAATCATGAGCAGCTCATTGGGACCGTCATTGCTCATCGCTTTGCCATCGAGCGGGTTGCTGGCGAAGGCGGCATGGGCGTGGTCTACAAGGCTCGCGACATCACCGACAATCGCCCGGTTGCGCTGAAGATCCTTCATCGTCAGACGGCAGCCAGCGCCATGGCGGACCCCAGTCGCTTCCTTCGCGAAGCGCAACTGCTAGCGGAGCTGCGTCACCCCAGCATCGTCTCCTACGTCGCGCATGGTCAGACGAGCGAAGGTCAGTTCTACCTAGCCATGGAGTGGCTGAGCGGCCTCGACTTGGGCAAGCGATTGCAGACCGGTCCGCTCACCCTGACCGAGACCTTGACGCTGTGCCGGACCGTGGCGGAAGCGCTCGCAGCAGCCCACCGACTCGGTATCGTTCATCGTGATCTGAAGCCCAGCAACTTGTTTCTGCGAGACGGCAAAGTCGATCAAGTGACCCTGTTTGACTTTGGAATCGCCCAGCGCGGCCGCAGCGAGTCCGCCGTCTCACGAACCGGCCTGGTCATCGGCACACCCGAGTACATGGCCCCCGAACAAGCACGCGGCGAGCGTGCCGCCCTACCGGCCACCGACATCTTCGCCCTCGCCTGCATCGTCTACGCCTGCTTGACGGGCAAGCCACCGTTTGTCGGTGATCACGTCGCCGCGCTGCTCACCAAGATTCTCTTTGAGGAACCTCCTCCGCTGCGCTCGCTGTGTCCGGATGTCCCCGAAGCGCTCGAAACACTGCTCGGACAGATGCTCGCCAAAGATGCCAAAGCCCGTCCGGTCGATGCCTCGGCGCTGCTGCCCGCACTCGACGCGCTGGCGGTGCAGCTCACCCAATCACCGGAACCAGGTGCACCGAGGCCGCAGCCCCGTCGCAAACTGACCGCCGGAGAGCAGCGACTATACAGCGTCATCCTGGCCGCTCCCCCCGTTGATGAGCCCAGCGCAGGACAGAGCGCCGAAGCGGCAGCACTTCCCCATGAGCAAGCGATTGCCGCCCTGCGCAGCGAGCTGGCCGCTCATCAAGCCAGCCTGGAGCTTCTCGCCGATGGATCGCTGGTCGCCGCCGTATCACCGACCGCCAGTGCCACCGATCAGGTTCGAGAGGCCGCACGACTCGCCCTGCTGCTGTGGTCCCGCTGGCCGACTTTTGAATTTGTGCTCGCGACGGGACGCGGCTTGGCATCCCAGCAGCACGGCCGTCCCATCGGTGTTGCACGCGACGGCGCCCCCCGGGATCTCCGCCCTTTCCATCCGCCACGCACTCC
>CALLYL010000142.1 GCA_937859535.1 uncultured Myxococcales bacterium | reverse complement strand
CTCAGAACCGTCAGCGTCGTGAGTTCTTGCAGCGGATAGACGACCGCTATGGCTCCGAGCGCGACGGTCAAACTGCGCTGCCAGCTCCAATCCGTCAGACGAAACCGGGCACCCAGTAGAACCCCGAGCGCGGCAAATCCACACAACGGGAGCAGCGGAAATCGCGTAACCGGCGTGACGTCAATCACCAATCCAACCACCGCAGCGATGGGAAGTGGCAGGTGGGGCAGCCAGCGCTGCGTCAAACCCAGCGCCAAGCCGCACACAACGACCAAGAGTGCCCGCAGTCCAAGCGATGACCGACCGACGAGAAGATAGGTACAGACGAGCAGCGACAGACCGATGCAATGCAGGATGTCGGCGCGCAGCAACGTCGCCAGGTCAACGCGCCAATCGAGAACCGCGTAGACGACGCTGACCAAGTAGCCGTAGCCTACGACCTCGAGTGCGCGACGGGCCATGCCCGAGCGAACCTCGGCCAGGTTCTTTCCCGCACGTTCGGCACTCGCCGCTTGCAGTCCGAGCGACAGACCCGCGAGCAGCAGGAACAGCGGGGCTGGAATGTTCGAAAAGACCCGCGTGAATCGATACAGTCCGCTCAATTTGTCGGCCTGGCTGACCCAGCCATCGAGCGCATGCGTCTGAATCATCAGCACCACCGCCAGCCCGCGAGCCAGGTCGATCCCAAGGTTTCGAGCAGGGCGGGGCGATGGAGCGGTCGGACTGGCTGACATAGGCAAACTCAGGCGCTAGACGCTGATCACGACCTCACCGCTGATGCTATCGCCAGGCTCCAGCGTGCGCAGACAGAGTCCAGTGTTGAAGGCATCGGCGGGGGCGCTCCAAGGTTCGACGCACAGGAAGTCTTGTAGGGCGCTTTGCCACAGCACCACCGTCGTGAATAGATCGCTCATCTCGATTCGGCGCGGCGTTCGGCCTGGAATGTGCAGTAGCACTGTCTGAGACTGGAGATCGCTCAGGTGCAGATCGACGCTGGGCACGGTTAGATCGACTTCACCGCTCCATGGGCCACTATCGCCGGAGTTGTTGTCGTAGGCATAGCTTGCGTCGACCTCGACTCGGATTCGGTCACGATCTTGGTCGGGAACCAAAAAGTACGGGTGTAGGCCGAAGTGCGTCGGCATAGGTCTCGGCCCGGTGTTCTGAATGGTCACTTCAATCGCCAGCGTGCGGAAACCCGCTCGTCCCAGGTCGACCGCCATTCGCAGAACGAAATCGAACGGGAAGTTCACCTTCGTCGCTGGACTCGAGCGGAACTCCATCGTCACTCGCGCCAGTTGCACATCCATTACTTCCCAACTGGCGTGACGAGCGAGTCCGTGCTGTCGCATCGGAAAGCTCTGGCCACCCACTTGGTAGCGATCTCCGGTCAAGCGACCAGCGATGGGGAACAGCACCGGGATCCCACCGCGCACGTTCTGTTTGCGATCCGCAAAGGTGCTGCGATCTAGGAACAGAACCTCATCTCCACCAACGGAAAACTTGGTGATCAATCCTCCGCGCCCGGGGGCAAGCTCTGCTACGGCGGAGCCAGCGCGGAGACGAAACATATCGAGCCCCGACGAGTCGCGAAAGTGCTCGGCGGTTGGCTGCTTGACGGAAACCCCATCGAACGACATCGACGTGAGTGTATCAGGCAACTTCGGTCGGCCAAACTCGTCTTTGCGCGCACCATCCAAGCTCGGAGCTTGGTATCCTGCTTTCATGGTGAAATCCGGTCGAACGCTGCGGGGGACAGGCCTTGGAGTGATCCTCGGACTGTGCCCTTTTGTAGCGATGGAAGCCAATGCACAGACGGTTGCCCAGACGGCGATCTCCGGTGCGACGGAGACTCCGGCGAGCGCAGGAGAGCCGGCTCCGAGTGAGCCGACTGCATGGGATCTGGCGCTGGCTGGCAAAACCCTGCTGAAAGAAAAGAAAGGCGAGGCAGCAGTCGAAAAACTTCAGGCCGCGCTAAAGCTTGCCGACAAAGAAGGCATGGCCGCCGACGATCTTGCGCTGATTCACTATCTGCTGACGATGGCGGCCCAGCGCGCTGGCAACGAGGACTTGGCGCTCACCGCGATTGCCAACGCTGCGAGACTGGCACCGAAAGAGGCGGACTACCAACTGGAATGGGCAAATCAACTGTTTGCAGCCGATCGCAACAGTGAAGCCAAGCAGCACGCCGAAGAAGCCCTTCGCCTGGGATTGTCATCGGAGGACGATCGCAAGGATGCTGAGAAACTGATCCGGCAAGCCAAGTCCGCGATGCTCCACGAGCGACTCTCTCTGGATGTTAGCGTCTCGGCGGGATTTGACTCCAACGTGATTCAAGGTGGTCAGGCCGAAACGGTGGGCGGGGTACCAACCGGAGCCCGTCGTACCAGCACCTCTACACAGTCGTTCCAGACTCAGCTTCGCGAGCGCAATCGAGAGCTTCTCAGCAGCCTGGTTCGCAGCTACCGGGATGCAATCGTAAGCAACTACACCGCGCCGGTTCCATCCGTCGCGGAGTTTGATGTACCAGTCACCTTGGGGCTGGAAATCGGCGGACGACTGGTTGGTACGGCTCACTCGGAGTTATGGACCGGCTACCGCTTCACCCAGATATTGATGACCTCGCCGGTTTTTGACCATGAGGCCTACTCACTGCAAGAACACGTGGTGCCGATTCGCCTGCAGTGGCAGCCTCGGCCATGGTTTTGGTTCCGTCCGCGCATCGAAGGCTATGCAAACTTTACTGGGCTCAAATCGTTTGCACCGTTTCAAGGTGGTGTGACGGCGGTCCTCGACTTCCTGTTCATCGAGTCCGCACGCTGGCGAACGCGAGTCTTAGGGACGTATCAACTGCGACGGTCGTTCGATCGTGACTATGCCTACCTTGATGGCAATCGCATCGATGGCAAGCTCAGCCAAGAGTTGCGGATCAATCCCGGCGGACGGGTCTCGGCGCGTGGTCAGTTGTCCTATCGCTTTCGTGCAGACCTGAGCGGAGTGATCGAGCAGACCGTCGATCTGCAAGTTTTGACCCCCAACGGAAACACTACCACCGTCGGTAGCTACGATTACCGGAACCCACTCAGCTTCATTGGCAACGAACTGGGAATGCGCTGGCGACTCTTCCTGCCAGCAGGATTTGACATCGGAGTTGGAGGGAGTGCGGACTTCCGTGGCTATCGCGAAGACACCACGGCCACCTATACCGCGACTCCGCTGACCGTGCCCTGTGTCACTGCGATTGGTTGTTCTGGCAGTACCACGGTGACGCTGCCCAAAGATGGCACCACTACCATTCCACTCGCGCCTGTGCGCCGCCGTGATATCCTCGCGTCTGTCGACCTGGGAATCACCAAGTCACTACCAGCGGGATTTAGCATGGATCTGACCTATAGCTTCAGCCGCAATGTCTCGAATATTGCGAACGGAATCGACAATCGAAACTATGTGAAACAGTCGATTCTGTTCACCACATATTATAGCTTTTAGGTGATTCATATTGGCCAAGTCCCCCGATCCACAGCTCTTGGCCGATGACCTGTGTGAGCTTCTTCACAATCGAAGCGCCACCGCCTCCGAGAGAGAGCTAGCCGTTCTGCTACACGCCGGGAAACCGGCTGTCGATGAGGCACTGCTCCAAGTTTCTCAGCGCGGACTGCTCGGTCAGTTGTGCAGCGAAAAACAGCTCTCTGTGGATGGAGTGTTACTACCAGCGTTGGTGGATTCTGTCCAAACACCACACGGTCGATTTCTACTCTGTAGCGAGCTGTGTCAGCGGGAAGATATCACCGCCCAGGAAGCGATCGAGCGGATTGTCTTGTCGACGCCATCGGAGTTGCCGGTGCTATTTGAGCTGCTGATTCGTGGTGGCCAGTATGAGCGGCTCATTGATCTGCTGACCAAGAACAATCGCGGAGACAGTCCGGCGCTACGGGCGCTGGCGGGAGCTCGTCCTGGTTACGGAATGACCCAGCTAAATCAAGCGACGATCCTCCGGCTCCTCAACGAAAAAGAGTTGGTGTCTTCTGCGCCGTACGAATTGCTGATTGTGCCGGGCTATACTCCGCTGGATGTTGATCGTCCAACTCACTTGCTAGAGATTCCAGCAGCGCTATCGCGACTTGAGCTGGCTGCAGAGGACATCAAGTCGGGAATCGTTCGATGCGTGCTGGTCTCTGGCGGCTCTGTTCATCCACCAGGAACTCCGTACAACGAAGCACTGATGATGCGTGAACAGCTACTCCGGTTGGGAGTGAACAGCGATCAGATATTGGTCGATCCCTACGCACGGCATTCGACGACCAACCTGCGAAATGCCGGTCGGATGATGCGCTCATTGGGAATGACTCGCGGGCTGGTCGTGACTGGCTTCGATCGCAGTGCGTTTTCGCAGGCGTTCTATTTCGGACATCCACTGCTGTCGACGTTTGCACTGCGCTGCCAAACGGAACTCGGCTATTCGATTGGTGAGCTAGACAGAGTCGATGACTATCACATCGCGTTCTATCCAAGCGCTGACGTGACGACTCCCAGTTATGACGATCCACTGGATGTGTAAGCGAGACCGTGCTGCTATCGCCACAGCGCAATGCCACCGAGGAGACCAGCGATGTTGTCTATCAGCACCACACCGTTGGGAAGCTTGCCCTTGAACTTGGTTGCGTTACCACCGCCAACATAGATGCGCTGTGGATTGAACGTCGCCTGAATCTGCGAAAGTGCTTGAAGTACACGCTTGGACCACTTGCGATTACCAAGTTGTTTGCGCGCTCGGTTGCCGACAAGCTCTTCGTAGGTGCGTGACTTTCGTAGCGGATGATGTGCAAGCTCGACATTGGGAACGTAGCTACCATCCACGTAGATGGCGAATCCCATGCCGGTGCCGAGTGTGATCACCACTTCGGTTCCGGATCCGCTGATCGCTCCGAGTCCTTGCAGACCTGCATCGTTTAGCACACGCACAGGTCGCTCGGTTAGCCGGTTGAGAGCCGATTGCAGATCGAATCCGGCAAAGCTCTGATGAAGATTCGGTGCCGAGAGAATCACCCCACCTACGACCACACCTGGGAAGCCTACCGAGACGCGATCAAACGATGTATCGGGAAGCAGCGTCTTGATGACCTGAATCACTGCATCAGGAGTCGCAGGTTGTGGTGTCTCTTGGCGCTGCCTTTTGCCGCTTGGCTTGCCATCACGGTCGAGGAGTAGACACTTGATCCCGCTACCACCGATGTCGATTGCCAGCGTAAAAGGAGGCTTTGGTCCGTCATCTGCGCTGCGTGCCGACTGTGCGATTTCATCAGACACTGCCGCATCCTCTTCATCAACCACCGCATCGGCTACCGTCTCGGTAGATCCATCGCTTGGGGCTGGACTTTGCGACTGGACCTCTGCAACTTCAGCCTGCATCAAGTCGACCGTCACACCTGGATTCCCTTGAGTGGTCATCTTTCCTTGGTAACACGCTCCCGATCAATTATTCAAGAGCGCGGGACGTCACCGACGAACACAGATGCCGCCCGGAAAACATGGAATGACACCACCGGTTTTGTCGTACTCTGTTGTGCTGTGGTGGACTCCGTGTCTTCTCGTCTTTCGTTCCTGTTTCTGAGCGCTACCTTTGCGATCGTCAGCAGTGGCTGTGTGACTCCGCAGGCTCAGAAGATGCTTAACCCGGACCCGGCATCGATTCAAACGAGCGACCGTGACGTGCAGTTGGTGCTGTCAACTCCGGTTGGCACGAGCCTTGTGGATCCCGGCTTGATCACGACACAAGCGGCGTGGATACAGTTGATTTCAAGAGCGACCCGAACCATTGATTGGGCCGGGTTCTACGTCGCCTCTGCGGCCGGTGAATCGCTGGAGCCAGTGCTACAGGAACTGTCACGGGCTGCTGCTCGTGGAGTACGTGTGCGATTCCTGCTCGACAAACAGATGTCGGGAAACGATCCACAAACGCTCAGATTCCTAGAACGTCTGCCCGGTGCGGTGGTTCGACTGCTCGATTTCAACTTGATCGCGACCGGCAGTCATCATGCCAAGTACTTTGTGATCGATAACCAAGAGGTATTTATCGGGAGTCAGAACTTCGACTGGCGCTCACTTTCACACATCCACGAGCTTGGGGTACGCATTGGCAACCCCCACATTGCCGGTCAGCTCGCATTCTTGTTCGATATGGACTTCGCGCTGGCAAGGGATCGCAATGACACCCTGGAGTCAAATCCTCCGGTTCTGCCACGTGGACCTGCCGTAGCTATCGAGGTCGGAGTCTCTCCTCCACAGCTCGCACCCGATGGAATTCGTCCAGCCTTGCCAGTGCTGCTTGAGGTCATTCGATCTGCCAAGAAAGAACTCTGCATCCAACTCCTTCGCTACTCTGCTCATCAAGGGAGTGAGACCTGGGATACGCTGCAAGAAGCTCTTCTTCAGGCCGCCGCACGTGGTGTACAAATTCAGCTTCTCATCTCGAACTGGAACACCCAACTTCCAGAAATCGGCGATCTCAAAGTGTTAATTCGCCATCCCAATGTCGCGGTTCGCATCGCTTCGATTCCTGAAGTTACGGGCCGCTTCATTCCCTACGCTCGCGTGATTCACAGCAAGTACGTGGTTGCCGATGAACAGACCCTGTGGCTCGGAACCACAAACTGGGAGCGCGGGATGTTCATGGCCAGTCGCAATGTCGATGTGGTCCTACGCAGAGTAGCCATCGCCAAGCAAGCGCACGGCGTTTTTTCCAAACTGTGGAATTCTGCCTATTCAGTGCCCCTTGACGTAAACAAGGAATACGTTCCACCACGCATCCGCTAACAAGTCGCTTCGCACTACGCGGAGCGTGGGGATTTTTTCGTCTATAGACGGTATCGTCTAGAGCCGCGACAGCGTCCTTCCCGAGCTGAGCGAACGACAGTTCCTGCACGAAGCCACCGCCGTCGATTGGGACTCCGTACCCGAACGCCGCGATGATTGGCCGCCACATACGGTCGCTGGGTACGCACTGGCAGATACACGTTGCGACGTTGCACATCCCACTCTGTGTAAGGAATTCCTGGTCCGCGCTTGCCTGCCATGTTGACTGCCTCCCTTGGTGATAGGTGATGCTTTAAGCAGAGAGCAGATGACGTGCCAAGATGTGACCTTCACAGATCGCAAGATGACATTGCAGAAGTTCTCGCGGGTTAGCGGTTCCTCACCACCACTTCACTCGCCCCAAGCGCGTCAAATTGACGGTTGTGCGTGGTTGGGCTTTGCCAACTTGACACGCACTCTTTGCGGCGCGTGCTACTTGCGCTTTCCCACGGTGAAATAGACCCCCATT
>CALLYL010000141.1 GCA_937859535.1 uncultured Myxococcales bacterium | reverse complement strand
ATCAGACAGTGTCCCACCTACTATCGTGCCCGTCGAGAACGCCGAAGTAACTTCCCTAATCCTGAGTGATTCACAAGGGGAAATTCTCCTGCCTCGCATGAGCACGTTGGGAGTCCTGAACAGAGACAGCAGCAGCGCTGAGAAACACTAGACAGAGCCCGGCAGTAAAGAAGAACCGAAGTCCGCAGCCAACTGGCTGCCTAACCGAACCCAGCCCTACAATCTCGGGACAGGAAGACAGTCCAAGTTGACCTGAAGCGCAACACTTCCCAATCCAAAATCGACACCGTCAGAATCAAGGAAGAATTCTCGAACAGTTCCCTCCTCCTACTGATTTGCAGCAGAGCAGAGACTCACAACCAAGTCGATTGATTGACTCGCCCGACGGATGTGTCACAATGATAATCTTTTGGGGGCTTGTTGATGGCATTCCTCCGTGGTGCGACCTTGGGACAGTACCGCATCCGACGCACGTTGGGTGAGGGGGGGATGGGAACTGTCTACGAGGCCGTTCACATGGGTATCGATCGCCACGTTGCCATCAAGGTACTCCATCCAAAGTTTGCCTCCCGCCCGGACGCGGTGAAGCGCTTCTTTAATGAAGCACGTGCGGTAAATCGCATCGAACATCCCAGTGTCGTGCCGATCTCGGAAGTGAATCAGCTCGAAGATGGTACGGCCTACTTGGTCATGGAGTTTCTGCGCGGCGAGTCATTGGCCGCTCGTCTCAAGCGCTTGGGTGGACGCCTGCCCGACTACGAAGTGGTCCGATTCACAAGACAGTTGTCCTCCGCCCTAGCCGCCGCCCACGCCAAAGGAATCGTCCACAGAGACGTGAAGCCAGCCCACCTTCCGTCGAGAAACGAAAACGGAACGGGTTGGGGGAAAAGGCGTGAAAATCGGGAGGACGTTCGAGCATCCATGTTTGGATGTCAATTTGCACGATGAGCATGGCCATGAGATTGCGCAGACCGACGTACGCTTCGCACTCCCTTCTCTGCCCCCATTTCTGGCGAGCTGGCTCCCGGTGTTCGGTTGCTAATCACATCTTGGTTGTCCCCGCCCGAGGTCGCCGGATGGCCAACTGTGGCCAGCAGATGTCCAGCTTTGGACACTTCCCGCCAAGACCCGAACTGTATGCTGACTTGCGTCTGCTGATCACCACTGCAGGGGGGATTTCATGGGTAGTAGTGTATTTCGTCCAGTACCTGGGGCCTATTACACCTTAGAGTATCGCGGTCCGCTCGTCATCGACGGCATGATCCGCAGGGTCTACTTTCGACTCGGCGTCAAAGACAGCTCGCAAGATGACTTTGCGTCGATCATCACAACCAATATCAATACCAGCGATCCCATCCCCACCAACCAGCAGTTCCGATTCGAGGAAGTCGAATCCGGCTGGTTCGTGATCATCGCCCGCCACAGCGGCAAGGTTCTCGACGTCCAAGGTTTCTCGCAGGACGAAGGCGGCAAGATCATTCAGTACCACCGCTGGGATGCACTCAATCAGCAGTGGAGCATCTCGGGGATTGAACCGACCAAGTTCGTGCTGCGCTCGCGCAACTCCGGGAAGGTGCTGCAGATGCCGCTGCTGCAAAACAACGGCCAGGTGAAGCAGTACTCCTTTAGCGATGCCGAGCGCTGGACCATTCATCGCGTGGAAGCGCCGCCGTTTGTGCCCGAGCGCAACGCAGCCTCCGCTCTGCGTCCAGCGCGGCGTTCGACGGGGTCAAAGGACAGATCAGCTCCGTGGTGAGCGACTGCGTCTACGTGTTTAGGGGAGCTGGCGCCGACGTCACCCAAGTCGCCACTGAACTCAAGAACTACTGGAACGCCGGAGCCTAGGACGTTGCCAACGCAATGAGCGGTGCGTACTCCTGGACCGTGGATCAGACGGGCACCTTCCTCCGCGATGTCTACAAGCTTGGTGCCAGTGATCTCTCGAAGTTCTCAAGTCCGCGGGCTATACCACAGATGCGGTTCAGAATCTGTTCAAGAGCTGGGGCGGCTCCTTCAACGACTGCGTAAGCTCGGCGGCGGACTGGTTCAAGGGTTGGCGATCCGATGGAGACATGCGTACGCCAATCAGCGACCAAGCTGCGCGATTCGCCACGGTGAGGCCAGCGCGGGTCCCACTCATCGGCTTACTGCTTCTGCTGCGGAGCTGACTCCGGCAAGGACGCGCGCAGGGCCGCCAAGTGGCCGCCGGTCTGGAACCAATCAACGAGCTCGGGATAGATCCGCCGCAGCGCTTTGGGGTCCGATTTGGCCAGTGCAAACGACTCGGCAAACGACTCCTCTACGTCCGTACAGCCATACCTGGTAGGGCCTTTGTCGGGACCACGCGCCGCCAAGTAGTCCGCATGAGTCGGACCGAAGTCTCTGTCGTAACGCTTGCTCATCGCGATGAGCGCAGGCTCCCTCTCCGATCGTAGTCGCTTCAGCTCCGCCATCCGCTGCTCGAGCTCCGTCAGCCGTGCTCCCACAAGCGCCCCCCGATGGAGCAAGTCGTTCCATTCTCCGACCAACTGGTTGTGCTGCTCCACCAGCGCGGACTCTTCTCGTGAGGCCACAATCCGCAGATAGTCCCCGATCGCATGTCCGATCTCATGCAGCAGGGCCATCGTCGTCATTGGATAGGGATGACTGGGTTCACCGATGAACAGCAGCTCATCTTTGTCGGTCTTGGTATCGAAGAGATGGATCTCCCGCGCATCCTTCTTCTCTGCGTCATGCACAGTGCTGACACCGTGGTACTGCGCCCAGATCCGCTGCGGCGGAATCCCTTTGACGCTTTTTTCTGCCCGGCGGTTCCGTACAAAGGACACACCACGGAGCACCGCTAGCTCCTCTTTGCCAAGCAGGGATAGGGCCTGTTGTAAGGCAAACAGCTCGACCGGCTTCCACTGCTGCTCGCCGTCTCGGATCGCACCGATTCCGTATCGCTGCACGAGCGCGGTACGGAGGACTGGACTCGCATCAGCAGCGATAAATTCCCGAAAGGAGGACCCCATCTCAATCAGCACGTTGCCGCTTAGTTCATGGATGGCAGATACCGGAGTAAAGCCCTCGGCTTCTGTCTTCGCCAGCAGATCAACCTCCAGCCCGCGAAACTTCTTTTGCAACACATACTGGGTGGCAAACAGCACTGGCAGAGGCAGCCAGTCCGTCGTTCCCGGTGAGGTCTCATCGCGGGGATACAGATTTTGAACGCCCTTGTCAGGAGTGATGAGGGTCAGCTTCTGAAGCCGATTGGACTCTAAGATCCAGTCCAGCGTACGGACCATCTCGCTGCGATCCGTCTCCACCAGTACCGGAGAATCAAACAAGAAGCCCGCGTAGTACGGCCGCTTGGCACAGCCATTCAGGAGGAGGACAACCCACAGGCTCATCAACAGGAGCGAAGCAGACCCAACAGAAGCGTATTGCGAGCACGTAGTCCGTCTCATCCGCGTAACATAGCAACCTAGCCGTTATAGACCTACAATAACCGACCTCCGGTAGAACCTGCTGAGTCGCTCCGGCCCGAACGGCACATCCTGTCCGAGCTGAGCCCTTCAGCGGCTTTACGGGCGACACGGCATGGATCGATATGGTGTCGCTTGATTCGCTTGCGCGCCCCGGTATCGAACGCCTGCCGCGCCCTGATGCTAGCCCCTTGTCAAACGGCCCTTTGGCTTCGACAATCGGTACTACTCATCATGAACCTCTCATCGCCTTCTCGCAGGGCGGCGTGTACCGATGGAAGTCCGGAGGCTTCAGCGAATCGGGCGACGAAGGATGCGCCTGCCACACGGTGCCATTCCTCCTTGGGCGCGCTGCGCTCATGTCTCTCCGTGCGGGCGAGCCTGTGGATGTGAACGTGTTCGGCGAAGTGCAGACGTTCACCAAGAAGGACATCGAGAAGCGCGAGGTGAACGTGCTCGGTGAGACCAAGTCGATCGATGCCATTCACGCCACGAGCAACGACGGCGATTTGTGGATCGTCGATGATGCGAAGTGGCCCGTGGTGCTGCACGTGGAAACAGCAGGCGGCGACAACTACTGCAAGCTGCAGTCGATCAGCGCCGAATCGATCGAAGCCGTAGAATCCACGCTCGACTGAAGGGTGTCAGCCGAGTTGCCCGAATCCAGGGGCTCCCATTTCTTCTTCCCTCCGTTCCTCTTCTTTCCTTACTCTTCGCTGGTGGACCCTTCGGGGGGCAGATCACGCGCTGCACTCTGTTGAAGTAGCATCGCGAGGTTCACTGTAAGCTGGCTGCGGATAAGCTCCATGACCTGGGGAAGACTGCCTTCACGCGTGGGAACTCGCTGTAGGAATCGCTTCCGGGTGTCGCTGGTCAATCGCTCCCGGGCCTGCGCCACCCAGCGCGCGGCGGTTGCGCGGTGCACATGATACAGAGTCCCAATCTGATCAATGCTGAGGTCGGACAGATAGTGATACCGAAGCAGATTTCGCTCGCGGCTCGTCAGCGCGTTCACCGCATCCCGAAAGGCCAATTGAAAGGCTTCTTTGAGCTGTCCGCTCAGCATCGTCTGCTCCGGGCTGCGTCCCTGCGTCCCCCAGATCGCGCCGCTGGCTTCATCGAAGCTGATCTCTTGTTTCGCTCGCTTGTAGCGCCGCGTTGCCTCATGAACCGCGCAAGTACAGAGCCAGCCCGTCAGCTCTCCTTGTCCGCTGAATCCGCGTCGGAGAACCGGGACTTCGGGGTGCGCGTTCTGTCTCTCCAGCAAGCGGCTGTAGAGGCTCTGCACCACGTCCGCAATGAGAGCCGGCGGCGTGCCCAACTTGCCGAGCGTGCGCTGTACCTCGCTCATCTGGTTGCTCTCGATCCAGCTCAGCGCAGTCCGGTGCCCGAGTCCCACGGCGCAGACCAAGTACAGATCGCGGATTTGCAGAGACACCAGTCGCTTCGGCTCTCGCAGTTCAGGCGGTAGCTGCCTCGCGAGAAAGCGAACGAAATCGGCGGGGGCGATCTCGATGGCCGGCCAGCTCGCTGCTCCGGCCTCTACCATCTGTCGTAGCGCCGCTTCCAACTCCGGATGGAACGCCGATCTAGCGTCCCCAGTCAGACCCGCTTGTTCCACAAAGATCTGCGCTAGCATCATCGTCGGCCTCGGTCGGAAACCCGGCTCGCGGAGTTATTTAACCACAGCTTGCGTCGTGTCATGATGCACGGTGATGGATTGCCTGGCGAGCTCGCAGCTCATCGAGCTCATGAGTGGGTGTGCCTCCCCGGAGCAAGCGCTGCAGATCGACTCACATGTTGACACCTGCGCCGCCTGTCGTCAGTTGATGCTAAACCTTGCGCGCGCTCTCTCGTGCTCGACCATCCGTGGGACTCGTTCACGGAGCTCTGCGGCAAGGCCGGTCCGGCCTCGGCCCGATGAGAATCCCAGCTCACTCGGCAATCGCTATCGCATCCTGGGCTTGCTCGGAGAAGGAGGCATGGGTCGCGTGTATCGGGCGCTCGATCGTCTGAGAGGAACCGAGGTTGCACTCAAGCAGCTCCTGGTTGCACCGAGCCATCGCGCTGTCGATGACACCGGCAGCGAGCATTCCCCGCCACGACATCACATCTGCGAGATCCCGCTCCTTGGTGGTGGCACCTTGCGACTTGGCTCCGATTCCGACGACTGGGAACAGAAAGCGAGCGCGGAGGGTCTGAGCGCGTTGGCCGAAGAGTTCCGCACGCTGACCACCTTGCGACACCCAAACGTCATCAGCGTCCTTGACTACGGCTTCGACGCTGCGGGCCAGCCCTTTTACACCATGGAGCTACTAGTACAGGCGGAGCCGCTGCTCCAGTTTGCCCACGGTCGACCACTGAAGCAGCAACTGGAACTCGTGATTCAGGTACTACATGCCCTGACCTACCTACATCGGCGCGGCATCGTGCATCGCGATCTGACTCCCAGCAATGTTCTGGTGGTTAGTGGCCCAGAGGGGCCTCTGGTGAAGGTGCTCGACTTCGGGCTGGCCATTGATGCGGAGCGCGGAAATACGACCTCAGCCGCTGGGACGCTACTGTATATGGCACCGGAGATCTTTCATGGCGAGCCGGCGAGCGTGGCATCGGACCTGTATGCCATCGGAGCCATGACCTATCAACTGCTTGCGGGACGTCACCCATTTCTCACAGAGGGAGGGACCGCGAATCTGCTGCGCCAGGTGCTGGGAGAGGAGGCAGACCTCACGGTGATTGTGCCAGCCGTACGGAGTGTGATCGGTCGAACGTTGAGCAAAGACCCGGCCCAGCGTCCGGCCAATGCCGCGACCTTGCTGCGAGAGATCGCCGAGGCTGCTGGCATTCCGATTACCAATGAGCCGGTATCGACACGCGACAGCTACCTTCTTGCTGCACGTTTTGTGGGACGCCATCAGGAACTCGGACAGCTCTGCCACTCGCTCGATTCGGCGCAGCAAGGAGAAGGCTCGGCCTGGCTACTTTGCGGGGAGAGCGGGGTCGGAAAGTCGCGGCTGCTAGAAGAACTACGGAGCGCGGCCCTTATCTCCGGAGTACTCACCGTACGCGGTCAGGCAGTACCCGATGGTGCCGCCTACCACCTGTGGCAGGAGGTGCTAAAGAACCTCGCGCTCCAGATACCGCTTAGCGATCTTGCAGCCAGTGTTCTAGCCACGGTAGTACCCGAGTTGCCACAACTGCTGGAACGCGAGCTGCCGCCGCCGTCGGAACTGGATGCGCCGGGTACTCGCCTGCGGATTCTGCGCGTTGTGGACGATGCGCTAGAGCGGCTCCCGGTTACGATGCTGCTGCTGCTCGAAGACCTGCAGTGGGCTGACGGTGCGAGCCTGGCACTGCTCGCGCACATGACCCAAAGTCACTCCGCGCGGGCCTTGATGGTGGTCGCAAGCTGTCGCACGGAGGAGGCCCCTGCTCTACCAGCTTCTCTTCCGCACATGAAGCGGCTTGCGCTGCCTCGCCTCACTCGCAGCGAGATGGAACAGCTGTGCTCCTCGATGCTCGGACCCGCTGGCAAGGAGCAGTCCCTGGTGGACCTCATCGCGAGTGAAACGGAAGGAAATACCTACTTCATTGTCGAGGTCGTGCGGGCGCTCGCCGCAGAGGCCGGTTCCCTGGCAACGGTCGGACAACGTGGGCTGCCGGAGCGGGTGTTCGCAGGTGGCATGGAGCAGGTGCTCAAGCGGCGACTGTCCCTGGTTCCTGCACAGGCCCGTACGCTGCTGCAACTGGCGGCGGTGGCGGGCAGACAGATCGATCTGCCACTGCTGACCTACCTGATTCCGCAGGCCGAGGAACAGATCCGAGAGCTAGCGGACCTAGGAATTCTCGAGTTTC
>CALLYL010000140.1 GCA_937859535.1 uncultured Myxococcales bacterium | reverse complement strand
ATTGGCCGGCTCAACCTCGACCTAGACGAGGGGAACCTTTGCTCTTCCCTGCGGGCGACTGACAGGAATGGGGAACTGCGCCGAGCGCGGAACAGCACTGGCGGGCGCTGGGCCAAGTGCTGGCGGAATCGTCGATCAGGGACTCTCGAAACAGGTATGATGACCAGTACATGTCTGCCCCCCCTGCTGCTGAGGTGTTGTCCTTAGATGCACCGCTGACCTGTGCTTGTCCGACGACAGGGCTACAGCTTCAGGTGTCGGCTCCCGACCTGGTACTGTTGTGTTGTTCTCGCTGCGGCACCATCGTCGCGGGACAGCCAGTGGCGGGGGAGTCTGGACGGATCGGCCTTTTGCGGTTGGAGCTGCCCGAAGAGGCCGCGCAGCAGGTGCGGCAGGCGGCCGGTGTGCCTATGGATGCAACGCTCGCGGAGGTGCTGGGGGCGGTGTTGGCCTGTACGCAGCCGGTGGCTCTGCGAGTGGCGCAGACACGACTAGGAGTGCGGCCCAACCTGCTCACCGAGCTGCGTGATGCCCTGTATCAACCAGATGAACCGACGCAATTTCTGACGCTGCAACTGGTGGCGCGCATGCCCACTGTGCCGCGTGAGCTGCGCGCCGCATCACTTCATGCGATTGCACATCACCTGCGTGCGGATCCGTCGGGGGCTGAGCTTGCGGTCGCTCTGACGGCGCTCTACGCAGTGGCAGAGTTCGGACAGCACCTTCGTCCCCAGGTCGAGCGGATCTGTCAGCGAATGTCGGCAGTACACAGCGAACCGGCTGCGATGACGCTTCAGATCGCACGCGCAGCGCTGGTCAAGATGGATCGGGCGGCGGTGGCCGCCAAGGATCGGTTTCACGCCGTTCGTTCTCAACTCATCGCGCTATTGCGCAAGGATCAGCAGGAGGAAGCCAAGGCACTGCTTTCCTCGACCTATCCCGAGGATGATCCGGATGATCCAGATGGAGGCATGACCGCCCGGATGGAGATTTGTGAGTCTGCAGCCGCTCAACTGGGCGGCACCATTCCCGATCAAGCGGTACGACACATTCTGCTATCGTGGGCGCTCCATTGTGCGGAGATATTTGCTTCCTGGGCAACGGCGGGAGGTGAGGGCATGTCTCGGATGATCGCCGTCCATCGTCTGCGTGGACTCGTGCGCAAGAATCATTAGACCCAATCCTGCGGCGAGCGCGTTCCCTGTTCAATTCACACACTCGGAGCTGTCATGCGAACCGTTCTCAGAGCGCTGTCCTTGGTCTTTGCAGTTGGAGTTGTCGCGATGCTCACCAGCAATGCCTCGCGTGAGGACTCCGGTTGTAGTGCGCAGTCCAATGGAAGACCCCAAGCGGGCTCACCGCAGGCGGTCAAGCCAAGCGCACCTCCCTCCGTGCAGCCCACGCCACCGCCACCGCCACCGGAGCCCATAGCACCGGAACCAGAGATTCCCAATCGCTTTATGGGGGCCTCCAAAGCCGCGGCGGTCTTCATCCCACCCCTCCCTGCCAAGAAGACTCCGGCCCCGGTTCCACAGCAGGCGAAGTGATGAGCGAGCTGGTATCGTCTGCATCCTCTTGGTTGAACGCCGCGCTGGCCAGCTTGGTGGTGCTTATCGCGGTCTTCGTTCCGCTGGAACGACTCTTTCCCGCTCGACAGCAACCGATCTTTCGTCCGGCCTGGGCGACCGATGCAGCCTTCTTTTTTGGTCAGTACCTACTATGGAACGTGCTAGCGATCTCTCTGTTGCGCTTGGTAGCCGCTCACTGTCGAGCGACGTTCTCCATTCCGGCACCGAAGGTCGTCTTGTTACTTGGCGCAGTGGTGCTCGGCGATGTACTTGTGTACTGGTTTCATCGTGCGTGTCATGCATCGAACGTACTGTGGCGATTTCACTCCGTGCATCACAGCAGCGAGCATCTCGACTGGCTGGCCGCACACAGAGAGCATCCGGTGGATGGTCTGCTGACGCAATTGATGCAGAACCTACCGGCCATTCTCCTGGGAGTTTCGATGGGAGGACTGGCTGGGCTCGCGGTGTTTCGCGGGATGTGGGCGATCTTCATTCACTCGAATGTTCGACTCCCACTTGGCCCGTTCCGCTACCTACTTGGAGCTCCCGAGCTGCACCACTGGCATCACGCACGAGGTCACGGACTTACAAACTTTGGCAACTTGGCAC
Organism: uncultured Myxococcales bacterium; assembly: GCA_937859535.1. Taxonomy (GTDB): domain Bacteria; phylum Myxococcota_A; class Polyangia; order Palsa-1104; family JAEUJZ01; genus JAEUKA01. Next base: position 816 of record CALLYL010000140.1, on the reverse strand, counting down.
CATGGCTGGACATTGTGTTTGGCACGCATGAGCTGCCTCCTGCCAAGGACTATCCGCTGGGAATCTCCAATCATCGTCCGCGCCGCTGGTTGGCCTCGATGTGGACCCCGTTTGTTCCGTAGTCGCCGTGACGATCCGGTGCCAACGTTGTCGGTTCTATCCGGGAGGCGCGCCTGGTGGTGCGCGACGAGGACTAGCACTCGGCGCGGGGGCTGGCTGCGGACTGGCTGGGGCCGTCGCTCCTGCTGCCGCGCTGCGTAGGACTCCGACTGCCTGATCCTGAATCGAGGGACTGGCCTGTGGCTGTGCGGGGGCAGAGGGCGCGGCTTGTGCCTGCTGCGGCGCGGTTGCCGGTGCGCTGCCATTTCCACGTACGGTCTGAACGGCTTTGCTCGCCACTGGTGCTGCCTTCTTGGCGAGGGGCACAACCTTGGTGGCCACGGCCTTGGCGCTGTTCACCGCGTTCCCAAGTTGCTGCGCTTCGACAGACAGCGGCAGCAGTGCGACGACCGCCAACGTACCTATCACATGTCCAACTCGACCCGACGTAACACGCATGGAACCCCCTCTGTCGATCATAGCAAATGTAAAGAGGCACGGCTGCCGATACTAGAGCTCCTCGCTGGCGAAGGAGCATCTGGCCACCACGGGTCAGCAGATCGCACCACAACCATCCCGAGTTCCACCTTCCCACCGACATTCCCGGCCGATTGGATCCCGTGCCGCGCCCCACGGAGATCCCCCAAATCCGATCAAAACAGATTGGCCGGCTCAACCTCGACCTAGACGAGGGGAACCTTTGCTCTTCCCTGCGGG
>CALLYL010000139.1 GCA_937859535.1 uncultured Myxococcales bacterium | reverse complement strand
GACCGACTCGCGTCAGCCCATTGGCGCGAACAGCAAAACATGACTTTGTATATACAGAATCAAATAGTAATTTAATGAACAATCCATTGACGCCGCCTATTGGGCGAATCATGGACAAGTGATACCCGCAGATCACTCCTGGTAAGTCGAATGGGACATAGGAGGAAATCGCAATGTCATCGGCTGTTTCTGAGTCCTTTGTAATTATTGTATCGCCAGCTCGAAGGGTGTATTTAATAATTTGCTCGGGTGTGGCCGTCGCTGACATAAACGCCATTCCTGTCTGAATTTTCCCATTATGATAGACATCTGTGTAATTGCACAGAAAGACAGGCGTTTCACCTTCGTATGATTTTTTATCGACATTACTCGGAAACACATGACACATATGTTTGAGTCGCCGAACCTCCCAATGTTCCGGCACATCGCCGAGCCACTCGACGCCGCTGGGTTTGTACTTGGGGTAGCGGGGGAAGCTCATTGGGAGAGTCCTCCGATGAGGGTCAGGATGCGGTCGGTGACTTGTTTGAGGTCGGCATCGATCTCGTGCAGCGGACGCGGCGGCTTGAGCACGTAGAAGTGACGGTTGAAGGGAATCTCGTAGCCGACCTTGGTCTTGTCGTGATCGATCCACGCATCGGGCGCGTGCGGCAGGACTTCACGACGGAAGTAGGCTTCGACATCCTCATGCAGCGGCACGTTTTCGGTATCGCGCAGCGAGGCGTCCGGCACCGGCAGTCCTTTGCCTTTCCCTTTCTGTCCCAGGACAATCTTGCCCTCGGCATCGCGCTCGGGACGCTCGACGGTGATGGTGCGGTAGCCGAAGTCCTCGTTCTTGAAGATGCGGCTGATCGGAACGCCGTCTTTGGTCGATTCCTCGAAGCGGCCAAACAGGCGGGTGATCTCTTCGATGTGCTGCGGGCTCAGCTCTTTGCGCTTGCTGCCGAGGCTCTTGCGCATCTTTTGCCAGAAGCTGCTGGCGTCGATGAGCTGGACTCTGCCCTTGCGGTGGGCGGGCTTGCGGTTCGAGACAACCCAGACATAGGTGCTGATGCCGGTGTTGTAGAACATATCGGTCGGCAGGCCGATGATGGCCTCGACGAGGTCGTTTTCCAGCACGTAGCGACGGATCTCGCTTTCGCCCGAGCCCGCGCCGCCGGTAAACAGGGGCGAGCCATTTAAGACGATGCCAAAGCGGCTGCCACCATCGACGGCGGGCCGCATCTTCGACACCAGATGGAGCAGGAACAGCAGTGAGCCATCGCTGACCCGAGGCAGACCGGGACCAAAGCGACCGGAAAAGCCCTGCTGTTCGGACTCTTTGCGGATCTCTTTTTCGATCTTCTTCCACTCGACGCCAAACGGCGGATTCGACAGCATGTAGTCGAAGTGCTTGCCGGGCAGACCGTCAGCGGACAGGGTGTTGCCAAAGATGATGTTGGCGATGTCCTGGCCTTTGATGAGCATGTCGGCCTTGCAGATGGCGTAGGACTCGGGGTTTAGCTCCTGTCCGTACATCACCAGCCGCGCATCGGGATTGAGGCTTGTCAGGTGCTCGCCCGCGACGGACAGCATGCCGCCGGTGCCCGCCGTTGGATCGTACAGCGAGCGCACCACACCGGGCTTGGTCAGCGCGTCGTCGTCCTCGATGAAGAGCAGGTTCACCATCAGCCGGATGACCTCACGCGGGGTGAAGTGCTCTCCGGCGGTTTCGTTGGAAAGCTCGGCGAACTTGCGGATCAGCTCCTCGAATACCAGGCCCATCTGGGCATTGCTGACCACCTCGGGGTGCAGGTCGATGGTCGCGAACTTTTCGGTGACCAAGTAGAGCAGCCCGGCCTTGTCGAGCCGGTCGATCTGCGTGTGAAACTCGAAGCGCTCGAAGATGTCGCGCACCGCCGGGGAAAACGCCTGAAGATAGGAGCGCAGGTTTTCGGCGATGTGGTCTTGGTCGCCCATCAGCTTCTTCAAGTCGAGCTGAGAGGTATTGAAGAAGAGCTGTCCCGATTTGCGCAGCAGGAACGGCTCGGGAAAAAGTCCCATCTGCTCACGAGAGGAGCGCTCCTCCAGCACCGCTGCCTTGGTCGGCTCCAGCACGCAGTCGAGTCGCCGCAGCACCGTAAACGGCAGGATGACCTTGCCATACTCCGACTGCTTGTAATCGCCGCGCAGCAAATCAGCGACGGACCAAATAAACGCCGAGAGGTTCGTATCACTCATGATGGGAAAACCGCAGCGGCGTTTTACCACCCGAGGCCAGAGAAAGCCCAGCCGAGATGCGCAGGTTCTTTCACACGAGGGTGGGTTTGGAGGGGGGCGATCGGAGGCTTTGTCTATCGAAGAGCCGCACGGGGCGGATCGGCGGGGCGTAGATGTTGATCAGGGGTGCTCAGGCGTCTTAGTGCATGGACTAACAGGTCGTCGAGCCTGGACAGTGGCAGCGGCTTGGAGGGAGCGGTCACTCTTTCCAGCGCGGCGGCTTCTTTGGTCCCGAGACGGG
>CALLYL010000138.1 GCA_937859535.1 uncultured Myxococcales bacterium | reverse complement strand
TCACCAGACTTAGACGGTGAACCTGCGATCGATCTGTACCTCGTCGATAGTTCGGCCTGTCTCCTGGGGGAAGGTCATCGCCACGCAGCCCAACGACTTGCTTGCCATTCAGTTCCAGTCGTTGCGATAGAGGGAGACTTCCGCAAGCTTCCGACATTTAGCGAAATGTTCGCTCCGAGAGGGCCAAGACGAAAGCTGTTCGTGCTGCTCGGCTACACAATCGGCAATCTCGACAATGAGCTTTCGTTCCTCCGCGAGTCGCTGCTTTGCGCCACTCGTGGCGACCTCATGCTGTTCGATTTTGGCACCCAAATCGACAAGTCCAAGAACCCCGGATCGGCGCTGAAGAGTGAACCGGGAGCCAAGGTGATTCAGGCAGGAGGGACCGTCACCAACAACAAGTGGCTGGCGTTCTTGGCGGGGCCTGTCAGCCGCGTCTACGGTGAGCATGGCCTACAGGTCGGACTTCGTCATGTTCCTGAGTCCGGGGTAATTCCCAACAGCCATTCCGTCGAGTTTTGGGTGAAAACCCCTGATGGTAAGCAGTTCGTCACCTGTGGTTGGCGACGCTATGATCCAGAGTCCATGGCCGCTGCTTTCGCTCGTTTTGGTTGGAGGCTGGTCAAGATGTGGCCTTTCGGGCAACAGCGACCGAGTTCATTGGCGCTCTTTCAACGGGTTTCCTCATGAGACTGTCCTGGTTAGCAGCACTCGTGCCCCTAGTGGGCATCGCCCACGCTCAGCCCGACCTATCCCCCCTGCAACGTCCTTCCCGACCGATGCGCGAAGCCGCGCAGCAGCACTATGCGTCAGGGACTCGGTTCTTTGAGGAGGGGCAATGGGACGCGGCGCTCGTCGAGTTTGAAGCGAGCTGGCGACTCAGCGGGGAGGCCGACCTGCTGCACAACATTTCGTGGACACACGAGAAGGCCGGACGCGCTCGCGAAGCGCTGGAGTATGCCGAGCGGTATTTGGTCGCATGCCGTGGCACTCAAGATGAGGAACGGGCCGCGAAGCGCGTAGCCTTCTTGAAGGCCAAGTATGGTGATCCTGCGAGCGGCACTGCCAGCACTGTCCAAGCTCCGGTGCCAGTGGCTACACCGACCGCGCAGAACGCAGCCAGCGAAGCTACAGCCGCGCCAAGCTCGGAAGGGAAGGCAAAACCCCCCGCCCTGGCAATCGGACTGCTAGCGGGCGGTGGAGCGCTGGCGCTGGGTGGCATCGGCTGCTTGGCTGGGGCCTGGTCCACATCACAGCAGGCAAACAGCGCCGATCTGACCTTCGCACAGGGGTCTGGGCTCATCGACCGAGGGCACGCACTGAATGCTACGGGGATTGCGCTGACGGTTACGGGCGGGGCGTTGGTGGTTGGCGGAGCGGTGACGTGGGCGGTGCTGGCGCGTCAGGTGAAGAGGTGAAATACCTCTACCAATACACTCGCTTGTCCGATGTTCAACTCGTCGGGCGGCGCAAAGCGATCGGCTACTATGCCTTTGCAAACCACTATGAGCCGCCCAACGTGATTCCGGTGCCGGAGGAGGAACTTGAGGCGATTTCCGAAGAGCTGATATCGCGGGGCATGGAAGTGTACTACGACCTCTCGACAGAGGACCGTGGCCATCAAGCCGAGATCGCCGAGTTGTGCAAGCGGCTCCCCCCGATGCTATATTGCCGCAAACTTCGACCTTCGTATCACCTCCTCCCATGGCATGTGATGGAGGTCTTCGCAGTGGACCCTGGTGCGATCGAGAGCTTACTACTCAGCAACAGCGAGTTCTTGCACGGCTATCCACCGACTGCCGAAGCATTTGTGGACCTCGTCAGGAGCGTCTGGGTAGATGAGGCGAACCCTCTCGGGAAAATGATCACGATGGCGTTCGGGTTTCGGTTGTACTAGGCCGAACGACGGAGCCATAGCGTTACCCACCGAACGCAAGCCAACCAGCCGGGCACCCAAGAGCGCGTGCCAGAATTGCGACCGTCCACGTCAGGGGCGAGCGCTTGCCCGCTTCAAGTTCGTAAATCGCAGCCTTCGTCAGACCTGTCTTTGCGGCGAGGTCGTCTTGTGACATTGAGCGGCTCTCGCCCCCGCAATGCGAAGCAACGAAGCTCGATCTGGCACTCTCTAGCAGGGAAGATTTGCCGATTTTCTCGACTGTGTAAACTGTCTGTATCAAACAGTTTCGTCCGTCGGGAAATCGCCAAAACTTCCCCGAAGCCGAGAGAGAAGTGCAGACGGGTCAATATTGCCGAGCAGGGCTCATCGGTGGTGCGTGGACTACTGTTCTGCTGGAGGCTACGCCGCCGAGGTCGCGGACTTGCGGATGTTGGTAAGGAGTGTGATCAGCTCGTCCACTTGCGAGGACGAAAACAGTCCCTCTGGACCTTTGGGGCTTACGTCCGTGAAGGGGGACTCATAGAGCCGTTCAGGACTCATGACCCCGTGTTCGGTCAGGTGGTCGACGATCTTGTTTATGAACTCGATCTGACTGGCGTTGTGGGTCTTGCCGGATAGAAACCCAGCGAGTGCTCGCTTGGCTGCTTCGCGATCGAGTCCAATGAGAGAGCGCACGAACAGTCCCAGCCCTTCGGACTCTGTACTTGCACGGCGGATCTCCTCTGGACCACCTACCCCGCTCTCGATCAGAATTCGCTCCAGCTCTGCTAGGTCGGACGCGGTCAGCGGCGTCCCCGTGCGCAGCTTATGAATCGCCAGGTGATCTTGATGCGCGCGAAGAAACGCCTGGGCCTTGGAACGGAAGCGCTCAAAGTCGGTGCTGCTGCCAAGTCCAGGGAGCTCAACCACCATCCCCAGTCCGGCCCCGATCTCATCCTCGAAGTCGGTATAGACTGGCTGACGCTTTCGCTTCTCGATCAGCTTGATGAGTGAGCGTAGACGCTTCCGGGTTTGTTCCAGAATCGGCGTTGTGACGTCCTGCCAGAATTCATCAGACTGGACTTCCAGAATCAGCGCAAGCTGCGCTTTGATCATCGGAATGCTCGCTTGCTCTTCGAGCAGTCCGGCGATGGTCCGCACCTGTTCCGACAGCTTGGGAAAGCTCGGATCGCAGCGCAGCGCCGCCAGTTGGACCCGCAGCATCAGCAGATCGAAGCGCTTGGCCTCTTCGTCTTCCTCTGGTAGCTCGCTTGGGAGTCCGGCCACTTCGCGGACTAGCTCGAACGCCGCGTCTTCGTTGAGCGTCCGCCAGGCTTGCGGCTGTGCAAACTTTTCGACCGCTCGCCGACGTGGGCGAACGATGAAGTTGTTTAGGTTCATCGCCGCGACCTGCTGCTGAAGAAGCTCTGCGGTGGCCATGCGGACTGCCTGATCGGTCTTCGCTTCGCCGTATGTGGGCCGAGTCTCCGCAAAGGAATCCGCCGCCGACGGTAGCTGCTTGCGATCTAGCTCGGTGATCAGCTCCACGCGAGAGGTAAACAACTTCTTGCCAAGCGACTCGGATAGCGATCCATCCGTCACTTCAGGATCTTGGCTAAAGAATTCCAGGTTCTGACAGTAATCGAAGACGAAAAAGTGCCGTTTGTCTTTACCGGGCCCAAACAGATCGGGGCGCAGTCGCGTACCTCGGCCAAGCATCTGCCAGAACTTGGTCTTGGAACGCACGAGCTTGAAAAAGACCAGATTCACAACGTCAGGAATGTCGATTCCAGTATCGAGCATGTCGACAGAAATCGCGATCTGTGGCGGCTGCGAAGTCTTTTCAAAGCTGTCGATCAAGTCCTGGGCGTAGCTCTGATCGTGCTCGATGACTTGGGCAAAGTGCCCCTTGTACTGCGGATAGTTTTTGTCGAAGCGCTCGGCGATGAAGTACGCGTGTGCTCGGTTCTTGGCAAAGATGATGGTCTTACCGATCCGCTCATCTCCAGCCACCTTCAGACTGTGCGTCATCAGGTGCTGCAAGACCTTGTCCACCGTGTCTTTGTTAAACAGCCACTTGTTGACGGCTTCCGGCTCGACCTGTCCCGGCACATCGCCATCTTCCGACCACTCGACGCTGTCCCACTGCTCCTGTTCCTCTTCGGACAGCTCGTCATAGCGGATTCCTTCGCGCTGGAACTTGAGCGGAACAGACACCGACTTGGGCGGCACTAGGAAGCCATCCTTGACCGCGGTATCCAGTTCATAGGAATCGGTTGGGATGCCCGTTTCTAGCTCGAACAGACTGTAGGTGTTGCGATCGATCTCTGTACGTGGCGTCGCGGTCAGTCCGACCAGCAGCGAGTCGAAGTAGTCAAAGATCGCGCGATACTTCTGATAGACCGAGCGGTGTGCTTCGTCGATGATGATGAGATCGAAGTGACCGACTCCGAACTTGCGCAGACCTGCGATGCCACGCCCAGCGCGCTCGTCACTGACGGAATCAATCTGCCGCATCATCGTCTGATAGGTCGAGACATAGATCCGCCCTTCGGATTCCTTCTCTGTCACCAAATTTACTGGTGACGACGAGGGCAAGTGCCGCTTGAACGCGCCGACTGCTTGTTTGACCAGTGGTACTCGATCAGCCAGAAACAGCACGCGCTTGACCCAGTTGCAGCGCATCAGCAGATCACACAGCGCAATCACAGTCCGGGTCTTGCCCGCTCCGGTTGCCATCACGATCAGTGCTTTGCGCTGGAGATCCTTGTCGAACGACTCACCGATGCGACGGATCGCCCGCGTCTGGTAATAGCGCTCGACGATCTGGTCATTGATCGGAGCAGCGGCGAGCGGTTGGCGACGTCTCCGACGCTGAATCAGTAGTTCCAGCTCGTCCTTTTTGTAAAAGCCTTGCACCTGTCGCGGCGGATAGCTCGCATCATCCCAGATCCAGTGCTGGTAGCCGTTGGTGTAAAAGATGATGGGCCGCTGCTGAAACTGCGCTTCCAGGCAGTCGGCGTACAGCTTGGCTTGGCGCTGACCGACCCGAGGATCACGGCGCGTGCGCTTGGCTTCGACGACAGCCAAAGGCTTGCCATCATCACCCCACAGCACATAGTCGACGTACCCTTTGCCCTTAGTATTAGGCATGCCACTTACTTCATATTCGCGATCCTCTTTGCGATCGAGCGGCCAGCCTGCTTCCTTCAGCAGCAGGTCGATGAAGTAGTCGCGAGTCTCGGCTTCGGAGTAGTCGTGCTGATCAGGACGGCCCTCGCTGTCCGCTTTGACCTGCGCCAGTTCCTCGCGTAGCCGTTTCAGCTCGGAATCAAGCGCGTCATGATCCGCGAGCAGGGCGGAAAGCCGCGCATCCTTTTCCGCAAGCTGTTCTGCCAGCGCTTGTAGCTGTGCCAGCGTCTGCGGCGGAATCGGCGAAGACTTCGGCAGCAGCCCGTTATCAAACTGGAGTGTATCGGCAGGCTTGCTTTTCCGGCCATAGGTGCGGGCCAGCCAGAATCCGATATGGAACAGCTCACAGACCGCCTGCTGCGCGTCGAGGGCACGCATCGGCTTGGGACTGTGGACGGCCTGATTGCCCAGCTCTTTGATGATGCGCGTCTTGTTCCACACCGCCGGTCCCAGCGCGGTACGGAACGTCGGCTCGTGGAGAAGCGCGCTCAGGTGATCTTGATAGGGAAGCCGCAGCGCTCGGTCGTGCAGATATAGCCAGGCGACGAGCCGCTCCAGTGCGCGCCGGCTATAGAAACAAGAAGCCCGCGCATCGGAATGAACCAGGGACTCTGCCTTCGTCGCGGCTTCATGGACTTCCGGCCACTCGGCATGCAAAAAGGCAAAGTTGCTCATCACAAGGCTCCCCGAAACGCCCGATCCTGAAGCGAAGCAAACAACGCATCCAGCTCCGCCAACGAAGCCCGCTGCACCGCCTTCAACTTCTCAACAACAGCAACGCGACGGACAAACTCTTGCTGAAGAGTATCAGGAGGTAGCGGAACGATGAATGAGCGGATATCGTCAAAATTCAGCCCAGCCTTAACACCCTGTTTATTACGCTTGAAAATTTGTTCCTGTCCCGACTCAGAGGAGAGATAGGCAGAAAGAAAGCGTGGTGAAATACCACCTGTCCTCAATAATGCAAGATGCTGGCTGATGAATGCTTTTTCAATAGTATCTGGGACAACGGCCGTTCTTCCAATGTCAGCCGTAATACTAAGTAACACATCACCAGAGTTTACCTTGGTTCTATTCGCCTCCGCTGTGTCTGGTGGTTTGACATACGCAACCTCAGTCAGCGAAAGTTCATCGCGCTTGACATTTTGAATTCGCAAGAACAGATCTCCCATCTCTGAATAATACTCTGCCCATCCTCTTGACCCACTGGTAAGAAATTTCAAGAACCTACCGAGCGATTGAGTCGGCCAATTGGACATAATCCTTGTAGGCGGACCAAACATCTCAATGAAGATCGACTGAGCCAGTCCATCCAGCTCCGCAAGGGCGGCGCGACGCTTGGCCCGCAACGCCTCCGCCCGATCCAGCACATCGGCAATTCGGTGCTGTTCTGGCAATGGGGGGAGTGGAAACTCATATCTGTCTAAATCCTGTCCTGTCAGGTGCTTGATTGTGGCGCCTGTAAAATAGTCCATCAAGCGACCAGACTGATGGTCTGCCATGAGCTTATAGACTAGATATCGATTTAACAACCCTGGACCAACTCTCACTCGATGAATCGCTTTTTGAAATTTAACATTTGGAATGATTGAACTCCAGATAGCCGCTCGTCCAGCCTCTCCGCCTTCGCAGATCACAACATCTCCATCGAGAAGACCATACCGATCTAGCTCGTGTTCCTCAAAAGGCATCTCTTTCAAATCTGAGAGATCAATCTTGAACCACCGAACATTTGGATTTCGTAAATATGGAAAGGGTGTCCCTTTGTTCTTTTTTGCATCCAGCATCTTGCCAAGACAATGCTCAGCAACTTCACCAAGTCGGACAATCCTCCACCCCAAGGGGAGACTTTCCGTGTGCTGAGTCCTCACTAGAGCATCCCTCCCAGTTCTTTCATGCCTTGTTGGATCTCGGTTTCTAGCTGGGCGAGAGTGGCGAGGATTTCTTGGGGCGTGCGGTGCTTCACTTCCTGATGGATGACTTCTTTGTAGCGGTTCAGGCTCAGGTCGTAGCCTTGCGCGGCCAGGTCGGACTTGGGAACGCAGAAGCTCTGCGCGGTACGGGGACGACTCCGTTCACTGCCGTTGCGTTGTGTAAAGCGCTGAAGGACATCGGGGAGGTTGTTCTTGGTGTGTTCCTCCCCGCTCAGCGGAGTCTGCGGAACCGCGCCGAGCTTGTCGTCCGAAAGCAGCGGCTGGCGCTTGTCGTCCAGGCTCCGACCGTCTGCATCCACATCGTAGAACCAGACAAAGTCCGTGCCGCCCGAGTTGGTCTTGGTAAACAGTAGAATCGCGGTCGATACCCCGGCGTAGGGCTTGAAGACTCCGCTTGGCAGCGAGATCACCGCGTCGAGCTTGTGATCTTCAACGAGCATCCGGCGCAGATCCTTGTGAGCCTTGCTGGACCCAAACAGAACGCCATCAGGAACGATGACCGCCGCTCGGCCACCGGGCTTTAGGAGTCGCAGAAACAGCGCCAGAAACAGAAGCTCTGTTTTCTTGGTCTTCACGACGCTCAGCAGATCTTTGGCGCAGCCGTCGTAGTCCAGCGAACCCGCAAACGGCGGATTGGCCAAGACCAGGGTGTACTTTTCGTCTTCCCCCGCATGATCTTGCGCCAGGGAATCGCGGTAGGTGATGTCGGGATTTTCGACGCCGTGCAGCAGCATGTTCATGCTGCCGATGCGGAGCATGGTGTTGTCAAAGTCGAAGCCGTGAAACATCTGATGATGGAAGTGCTCACGCAGCTTGGCATCGCGCAGAGTCTCGGGATGGCGGGTCCGCAGGTATTCTCCCGCTGCCACCAGAAAGCCACACGTTCCCGAGGCTGGGTCGCAAATCACATCTTTGGGAGTCGGCGCGGTCAGCTCGACCATGAGCTGGATGATGTGGCGCGGAGTCCGAAACTGACCATTTTGTCCAGCGCTTGCGATCTTGCCGAGCATGTACTCGTACAGATCGCCTTTGGTGTCGCGATCCTCCATCGGTACATGGTCAATCAGATCGACGACTCGACTGAGCAGAGCCGGAGTCGGAATCGTAAACCGCGCATCCTTCATGTGATGCGCATACGTCGAACCGTCACTGCCCAGCGTACGCAGGAACGGAAAAGCGTGGTCGTCGATGACCGCAAACATCGATCGCGGCTCCATGTGCTTAAACCGCGACCAGCGAAGGTCTTCGTACGGGCGCCCCTTGGGAGTGATGTCTTCTGGGAAGATCCGACGCCCGAGTGGCTGCTTCAGCCGGGCCGCTTTGTTCTCTTCCAGCGTCTGCAAGTCATCGAGCCTACGCAGGAACAGCAGATAGGTGATCTGCTCCATGACCTCCAGCGGGTTCGAGATGCCTCCCGACCAAAAGGCATCCCAGATTCGATCAACTTGGTTCCGCAGCTCGCCGGTCATCATGATGGGTCGTGGTCCCTACGCTTCGATGGACGCGCATCTTTGCACAACCCCGCATCGTCAGCGCAACCGGAAATGCCAGACCCGAGGGGAATCGAGGGTGAGTAGAGCCCCGCCGACAGAACCAGCGCATGACCCCCCTTTGAGCGCGAAACCGGCGCTCCGAAACGCCCTTCAGTTTCTGAGCGGCTTTCCCCGTCGTTGCGTAGGGCACTAGCAGCTAGGGCTTACGGCTCTGACCGCCATCATGGGTACATTCGTCGATAGAACCGTCGTGATGCCTGGTGATGTCGGTGGCCGTTCGATCGGTCTTCACGATTGTCACACGCGGGTTGGCACCGCCCACCGTACTGACCTTCACCCCGGCAATACCGTAGTCAGCTAGCTCGACGGACTTTGTGATGCCAGCTTGATGTAGGTTCGCTCGCGGGCCAGCCAGTGTCTGGGTGATGGAAAGCTTGGCGCCGTCAGGTTGCTCCAAGATCACGGTATCGCCATTTCTCCCGATCCTTATCTCCGTCATCATCCCCTCCAACGGCCATTCTACCTTGCCGCAGCAAGCTACCGCTCCAGCAAGAGGCACAGCCTGGGAAGCCTGGGTCAGGCGTCGGCGAGTCGGCGCGGATGAACCAACCACCCGTTCTGGCCGCGCCCTTCCCCCAACCACAAACGAAGAAAAGACGCAAGCCCGGCGAGCGTTGGATTGTTGGCGAGGGGTACCCTAACCACAAAACAGCCCTGTCGGGGCTGTTCATGTGAGCCGATAGCAGATGTCGCGGAGCAGTAGCATGGCCTGGATCGCTACTGACCAACAGGTAGGTCGGATGTCTGGGCTTGGCGCACCGTTGAGGACGACAACCTCCTTGACTTCCCCATTCTCGTAGGCCGATGATTCGCGTGGTTAGTAGGCACAGTAGCCGCTACAATCAAACCTGGAGTTCTTGCCATGTGGATTGGTCGCCGAGATCATGTTAACAAACTTGCCGATTATCTTACCACCCCTCAGGACGACGAGCATCGCATAAGAATTTTGTCGATGGCAGGCCCAGGAGGTTCAGGAAAGAGCCACCTTTTCCAGCACACGTATGAAGACAAGGAATGTCGGGCCAAATTTGCGGATCGGAAATATTTGCGCTTAACAGTGACTGCTACCGAATGCTACCCAACACTAGCCAACCTCTTGACTATAGAATTAGTTAAAAGCTGTCAACAAAGAGGGAATGACAAAACGAGAATTACATTCGATAACCTGACGAAATGTAGCCAAACGCTCTCGAAAATGAATGCGATTGCCCAAGAACAAGTGAAAGAATCAATGGCGAAAGCTAACGTATCAGATCCATTGATTGATGCATTGATCCAACTAGGAGTATTCGGTATTGAGTTATACACCAACGCAGCAGTTGCTCAATCGATACAGAAGTTCGTAAAATCTCGACCTGAACTCATAGATAGTGCTATTGGGTATTTCAAAAAATACGCAGATATTTTCTCCAAAGAAACATTTTTTGAACGAGAATTAACAACCAGGCTTCGGAAAGACATTGGTACAGCACTTGCCGAATCGCTTGTGAAAGATGTTGAGACTGCGCTGAACCATGAGCCAGGGATTGACCCACACCTTAGCAATCTCCTACTAGTATTTGACAATTTTGAGAGATATGTTGATATTATAGATACATTCATATTTCAAAATTTGGTCCCTGCACTGCGGCGCTCAAATTTCTACACGACCATAGTAGTACTTGGACGTGACCCGTTTGAGACCTCAAGTACTTATATAATCGGAGTAGGTAGCAAAGTACTGTCTGGTGTATTCGATAGTTCTCAAGAACTACATCTAACTGAGTTTGACGAAGAGGAAGCTGATTCCTTCCTTGAACAACGAGGAATCAAGGACAAATCTGAGAGAGAGAAGATCTGTAAAGAATTCGGAAGATACCCATATATCCTTAACGCCGTGGCGAGCCTCTCGCCGGGTGGAATGAGCGCACAAGCTAATAGAGCATTCTTTATAAGAACCTGCTATTGGTTAACACCGCAACAGCAAGATTGGATACGAACATTAGCATTTCTTGATAAAGTAGAAGTAGGCACAATAAAGAAGATGCTACCCAGCGAGGATGCTAAGAAGGTTTACACTTGGTTTGTAGAAGAGAAATCATTGAAAGATCCCAGTCCTGGTCCTTTTATGGTAAATAAACTCCTTCGTCGGTGCATCATGACCGATATTAAAAACGAGGAAGAATCGCTCTATAATAAATTAAGATCGAGAGCGAAGGAGGCTATGCAGATTCTTACGGCTGACAAAGAGTAGCGTTTTGTATTTGCATTTGTTCCTTCCTTCCTTAGAGCTGCGTTCTCGTACGACGAGCTGACCGCCGCGATGAAAATTCTTTTCCATCGCTAGTCCTGCCTTCCAACAGCCCGAAGTGAGATCGTTTTGAGCCTAAAACACCACCGTTTCTTTCGTTCGAGCCCCTTGTTTGGTATTCATTGACGATGATTTGCTGAGCGATCTGCGACGGCGGCGCTCGGCCTTCCCAGACTCGAAAGGAAACGATCGATGGCTACGAAGAAAGATGGCTCGATGTTCGATATCAGCTCGCTGTTTGAGCAGGAACTTTCGGCGAAGAATGAAGATCTTCGGCGACAGGCTGCGCTGGCGATGCTTCCGAAGCTACGACCCTCGGCGAAAGTGACGATGGCGGATTTCCTCGATACGCTTCAGCAGCACAAAGACGTATGGACGGCGGTGCTGGGAATGAGCGTGGTCGAGTTTGCGTCGATCCTGTCGGGCGGGCCGCGTATCGAGCCGACTACACCGAAGGCCGCGCCAGCCAGACGGACACGGATCTCCGATAGCCAGAAGAACTCTCTCAAGGGTGCGATCGTCTCAGTGCTCAGTCAGCACAAGAACGGCCTGAGCCGCTCGGAGATCGCGGGCCAAATCGGTGACGACGTGCTAGCGACGATTGGCGTCAGGCGCGACGAACTGGCCGACAAGCTCCGTCAGCCGCTCGGCCAGCTGGTCGCCGACAAGAAGCTTCATACGGTTGGTGAGAAGCGGCTGATGAAGTACCACGCGGGGGCGAAGAACTAGGCAGACCACCGGCGCGATGGAGCTACTGCTTCTGTAGCAGCATCAGGCAGAGCTGCTTCTTATTGTCGAGGCCGTGGTCGATTCCTTCTATGGGCTTCCAACCTAGCTCGGCGAAACCCCCGCCCGCCGATTCCCCTCCAGCCATTCCAAAGCCACCAGTCCATCCTGACCGCCGCTTCCATTGCCAACCTAGCCGTGGTTGCCTATCGACCGACACTTTTCTACGGATCTTGGTTGCCGTCTACAATGGTGATACACTAAAAGATGAATGAAGAAGGTTCCCAGCCTGACATGGGTCCATGTGTCGGATCTTCACTTTGGTCACGGAGACGCTCACTATCGCTTCGATCAAGTCGGCGTGACGGATGCCCTGCTGCGCGATGCGGCGGATATGCGCCGACGCTTGGGTCCACCCGACCTGCTGCTGGTCACCGGTGACATAGCGTTCTCCGGTCAGCCTAGTCAGTATCAGCAGGCAAAAGAGTGGTTAAAGAAGCTAGCAACAGAGTTGGGCGACGAAGTACGTGTCTTAGTGATTCCTGGTAACCATGACATCGATCGCAAACTAGCGAATGAGGGTAACACATTCCTGCTTCACAACGGCCTTCGTAACGATCCTCGGCACCTTGACCGGCTTCTAGCCCATCCGCAGCAGATGCAAAGCGTCTGGTCAAAGTTGGAAGCATACAGTAATTTCGCCGGAGAGTTCAATGGCTGCGCCATAGATAGTAGCCAGCCATTTTGGTTATTTGAGGTACCGACCACATTTCCTAAAAAACTCGTTGTCTGCGGCCTTAACACCGTGCTCTTAAGCTTTGATGAAAACGATTCCCCTAAGAATCTGCGACTGGGTCGGGGACAACTCCTCAAGGCCATTGAGCAACCGCCGCGAGATGCCTTATTATTGGTCTTGCAGCATCATCCGGGAGAGTGGTTGCTCGACGGCAATGAGCTACATCAGCAGCTCTTGCAGCGCGCTCATATCCAGTTTTCGGGGCACGTCCATCAACAGCATGGCATCTTGTATGCTACGTTGTCTAGCAGTGCCCGCTTGCAATTCATGGCTGGAGCGGCCCATGCAGATAGCAGCGAAGCCGCACCTCACGCCTATTCATGGGGGCAACTAAACATCGATGGTCTAGCATATTACTCACGAATATGGCTTCCTGATCGCCAAGCATTTACGGCTATGGCGTCTTTAGATAACGACGACTTCAAGCAGGATGACCACGCTTTCATAAAACGCGCTCGGCTACCAAGTAAGATTGCAGACTGGTTACCTCCGTCGGCTCACCAAGCGACATCCCAGACTGAGTCAAGCGGTTCGAGGTTTACGCAAGAATCCCCTGTTGATACCCACCATGCCTACGATACTCAAACATCGTCTCATTCAAATAGTATATCCAGCATCTATCCGGCACTAAGCAGCATACCACCAAGTAAGATTGGTCCTTTAGCTCTTCTTCATATACT
>CALLYL010000137.1 GCA_937859535.1 uncultured Myxococcales bacterium | reverse complement strand
TGGTGGCTTCACCGAAGAAGGCAGGGAGGCACTGTCGCGGAGTCAAAAACTGTGGCTCCGCTCGCCGGTCTCGATCAGCCCGGATACCGTGCCGCCTTTGTCTGTCATCGTCGATGAGAAGGTGTGCTTCGATCGACGGCTGGTTCACACGCTGATCGCGCTCGGGCCGGCTTCGGTCGATCGTTCTGATGCGCAATTTGCCGTGCCGATTGCTGATGGTGCCGTCGGCGATTTGGTTGCCTCGGTGGAAGCGGCGTTTGCGAAGCCCAAGGGTGTACCAGCGGAACTGAACCTGGCCAGCCTGATGACGTTCGACCGCGATGATGACGAAGAGTTGACACCGTCTACGGGGCGAGCTTGGGAGGGCAGTGATATCGCGACCGGTGATACCGAGCCTCGTCTCCCGGCACCCGGTGACGCGGCGATCTCTGAGTCGGCACCGGTGGTGCGGGTTGCGGTGGGGGCCTCTGCCTTCGAGCGTGCTAGCGCCGGCGATGGGGCCATGTGGGATGGCGATCTGACCCCACCACCGAATGATGATGCTGCGCCGCAAGCCGAGATGGATGGAATCGACACCGAGCCGATCGGCGAGCCGGGCAGTGGCAAAGAAGCGCACAGCGACCGGAAAAGTTCTACAGCGATGGATGAACCGGGTCAGCGAGAGGAGCAGCCATGAGGGTTTTGGCGTTTGTCTCTCCGCAGTGTGGTCGTGCGTTGGACATCGCGGCGCTGCTGGGTGAACCGGTGGCACTGGCGGTGGCCGCCGATGATTCGGTGTTTGCGAGCCTGTCATTGGACCCTGCCATCGAGCGAATTCGTGTTTGGGATGAAGCGCTCGATCCGAGTGCTCTTCACGCGATGGACGTCGAAGCGCGACAGGCCGCTGTGGTGGCGCAGGCAGCGCGTCGTTTGGGGACGGCAGTCGTGGTGTTGACCGATTCCCTGACCGGATTTCTGGGGGCGGCGGTGGCGGAGCAACTCAACTTGGCGCACGTCAGTGAAGTCGTTTCGGCCAAGCGAGTGGCGGGTGCCGAAGACGAGCCACTGCTGCAAGTTCGCCGTCGGGGCCTGCGCAGCGTGCAGGTGCTGTGTGGTGCGGCGCAAGCGGTGCTGTCGGTGCTGCCTCCTCTGCCGTCGGATACGTCGCGTCCGCATGATGTCACAGATCAGCCGAAACCGACCGTGTGGTCGCTGCAAGATGTATCGCTAAGCGCGGCCGATTTGCCGATGCCACAGCTTCAGATCCTGAGCAAGTCAGTCCGTCGCCACCGACCACGGCTGTTTATTGGCGCGGAGGCCTTGGTCGATCGCCTCCGTCGCGATGGTTTGGAGTAAGTACAATATGGGCAGGCCTCGCATCCAGTCGGCAGTTCCCACCGGGCAGGTTCTCGGTGAGGGACGGGTACCGGTCTCTACGGAGCGGCTGGGTGACGTGAGCCGCCTGTTGCGGGCTCGGAGTTTTTGGGTCGAAGGCGACAGCAAAGCGGCGCAGCGAGTGCGAGCCAATCTACAGCTCGGCTCGGCACAGCTTGATCCCGAGGCGGCGGCGTGGATTTCGGATGGCCGGGTTCCAGCCGATCGGCTTGGTATTTCACTCGATGATGGCACGGCACTGCTCGGTCCCCATAGCTTCGGCTTCCTAAACAACATCGATGGAATCGCACCGCTGGCTGCGCCGCTGCTAGAACGACCTCGGCTCGGGCGGGTTGCGCTGGTGGTGCCGCGTCGGGATGCCCTGCCGGAGCTGTCGCCGCTGCTGGGGGCTCGTTTGCTCGGGGTGTCCTGGCTGATCTCGGTGGGCGATGGTGATCCCTCGGAAGTGTTGCGTTTTTTGCAGCATGACCCAGCGACGGCAGGAATGCTGGTGGCTCTCGGCAAGGGCGTGCGTGCCCATACGCTGCTGGCGAGTCTGAGCGGGAAGCCAGCCGTGGTGCTACTGCCGACCGCACATCGCGATTTGGGTCTACTGCGTGCCGTGGCGCGACGATCGCTGGCGCGAGTGACCGCGAGTTTTGAGGAGTGGCTGGCGCATGGTGCTCTCCTCGACGCCGGCTTTGGTGCGTCCTCAGGCGTGCGCAGCGGCTCACGTCGTGGACCGGCCCACCATCGGCGATCGAGTGTGCTGGTGTTTGGTGCCGGCGCCGATCTGGTCCAGCGCGAGCTAGAGACGTTGCGGATGGCTGCTCCGGTCCGAGTGGACGCGGACGACACGGTTGCGGTGGAGCGGGCTCTTCAGCGAGCTGCCGAGCAGTCGGAACTACTGATCCTCTGTGGTGCACGGGACCAGTTGCTGGAGCTACGGCCCGAGCGACCGTCGGTACTTCTGGATCCGGCGGAGCGGGATCGCCTCCGGGCGCTACTGGTGGCAGTTCAGACGGTGTCCACTCCAGCAGCGGAGCATGCCCCCGTGGTGGTGCGTGCGGCGCGGGACCGCTTGGAAGCGGTGCTGGCTGATCTTCCGCCGCCACTCTATGTGGCTGGTGAAATGGTGCAAAGCGAGCCGCTCAGCGATCACGACGTAAAGCGGCTGCTGAACGCGTACGGAGCGCGGGTGACGCGGCAAGCTCCGGTGACCACGACGACGTCTGCGCTGCGGGTGGTGGGCAAGCTGGGCACGCCGGTGTGGGTGCTGCCGGGGCTACCGCCGGGTGAAGAGGTAACGGCGATTGCCAGCGTCGAGACCAAAGACGGTCTGCTGTGCGAGACCCAGGCCGAGGTGAAGCGTCAGACGGCGCTGCTCTTGGGTCGTTATGAATATGTGCTGCTGCGCGAAGTGACGCCTCGTGGAAGCTCGCTGCGCATTCGACTGCGGAGCGAACGTGGCTTGGGTGCAACCCTGCGGGTCGAGCCACTGCTAGGCGATGACGAACGCTCAGAGGCGACGCTGTTGCCGATGTTTGCTGATGACGCTCAGGCGTTGGCGCAATCGTGGGCTGTTGGTGGAGATGCTGAGCAGGTGGACCTGCTGGCGACGCTGCTCGGTCAGATTGCGGCTTGTGTCGATGAGCAGAAGCTACAGGGCGATTTGGTGGTGCGACTCGCGGCCGAGCCGGTGGTGATTCACGCTGCTGGCGCCCTCAAACGGGAGCGCTAGGCGTGACGTGGGCGGGCGTTAGGCCATCACCAGGCAGAGCACGCCACCGACAGTGACGATAATGGCGAAGAGCCGTCGCACATCGAGTTTTTCGCTGCCCATCAACAGGCCGATCGGGACCGAAAACAGTGGTGACAGCGCAGCCAGCGGCGTCGCAATGCTCAGGTCGGTGTGGGTCATCGCGTAGACGAAGATCGAGCTACCGATAAAGGCTTCGAGCACCACGGCGGGCGCAAACCGCAGCAGCTCTTTCCGTGACGAAAAGAGCTGGGCAGTGTCCGGTGGTGGCTTGGGGATCTGCTGCCGACGGATGCTCCACAGGGTGCCCAGGACCACCGAGGCCAACAGGTAGCGGAATCCGTTGACGACAAATGGGGCCACGCCGATGCCGCCGCGTCGTACCGAGTAGGTGTTGCCTGCCCAAAATAGCGAAGTGAGCAGCGCCAAGAGTAGCCCAGTCAGTCGCGCTTGAGATGGCGTGGTTTCGACCGTATTGCCTCGCGAGACGGCTTGGAGGAGGACCAGCCACACAACGCCAGCGATGCACAGCACGGTCCCGAGAATGCGCTGCGCACCGACCTGTTCACCAAGAGTGAGGGCTCCAAACAGGGTTGCCCAGACCGGATAGATCGAGCCAATCGCTAGTGCCGTCGGTGTTCCGAGGCGTAGCGCGGCCATGTAGAACATCATGTCACCGATGCCGTAGGAGCACACGACGGAAAGCGACAGCCAACCAAGGTTGCTTGGTTGAAGCGCGCTGAAGCTGTTCGGTCCGCCAGCTACGATGGCTGCGACGATGAACAGCGGCGTGGCAATGGCGGCGCGGGAAAAATTTACCTCCATGGCACCAACGCGGCCTGCTTGGTGGGTGTACACCGAGGAGCCGATCGCCCAAGTGAGAGAGCTGCCCAGGGCGCAGAGCGGTCCGAGCAGCGTTTGTGCGTCAGAAAAATTCATTGCGGGTGACTTTATCTTTCAGAAGAAGGGGTCAAAAAATGCGCCCGATTTTGTGGCTTTACCGTCGGGGCGCTGGTGGCTCAGCGCTGAGAGGGTCTTCAGGCCAGGCATGGCGAGGGTATTTGCGCATCAACTCTCGTCGGATTGCCGGGTAGTGCTTGGCCCAAAAGCCTCGCAGATCGGTTGTGACTTGCACTGCGCGCTGGTTCGGAGCCAGCAGATGAATCACGAGTGGCAAGCGGCCGCCAGCCAGCTTCGGTCCATCAGACATTCCAAAAAAGTCCTGCAATCGAGACTCGACCCACGGTGGCTGACCGGCCAGGTAGTGAACCCGAGTGCGCCGGCCTCCCGGCAGGACGATGTGCTCGGGAAGCTGGTCGCTCAGCAGTCGCTGTAGGTCGCGCTCGCGTGGCCCACCACTCGTAGCCGAAGACTGGCCGAGCTCACTCAAGATGGCGGGAGTGAGTGGCAGGCCTCGCAGTTCACCCAAAGCGGTCTTGCCCTCGCAGAGCCTGCGGACGGCACGTGCCAGCAACGGCGGCGACACTGCGGGCAGGGCAAGCTCTGGGTATGCGCTAGCGAGGACCGAGAGTCGAGCAGACAGCTCGGACAGCCGTTCACTGTCGCTGAAGATTTGCTCGGGACGGGCACTCGCTTGCTCGGTGAGCATCTCGATGGCGCGGGCATCATCGGCCCGGGCAGCGCTGCGAGACTCATCCAAGATAAGCTGGCCGTAGCGCAGGCGAACGCAGCGCTCGACCTGACCGGCGCTGGAATTCCAGATGAGTTCTTCGCTTTCCGTGACGGGTTCACCGGGCAGATCGAGGAGCCACTCTGCGGAAATAGCGCTGAGCAGCCGAGCAACCGGTGCCGTTTGACCGCCACGCTCTTCCACGTCGATGAGGACCAGCCAGTCGGCGTCACGAACCAAGCTGCTTGGGGACTGGACGGCAAAGCCTCCGGTGGCCAAGGTCAGCTCGGCGGTGTCGCTGCCGCTTTTTTTGCGACGGCGGCCGACGCGATCGGGGAATCCGACCAAGATGGCACGTCGTAGCGCGGCCTCTTGCGCGGATGGAGAGTGCGGCTGTTTGACGGCGAACTTCTTGGCTCGGTCGACGAGCTGGCGACGGGCTTTGTCGACGCGCACCACGGTGTCCGGGTCGAGTCCATCGCGCTGTAGTGCTCCTCGGGCAAAGCGCTGCGACTCGGCCCACCGGAAGCGATCGAGGCGATGGCCCAGGTCCGAATGCTCGCTCGCGATCCCGGCCATGGCGCGCTGTTCGTGGCTGAGGGCACGGCTGCCAAGCAAGATGTCGCGTTCGCTGAGCAGCGCTGCCACCACTGCCGCATCATCGAGGATCCCTTGTTCGGCACCAGAGACAAGCAGCCGGGAGAGGCGCGGTGGCAAGGGCAGAGTCTTCAGTTTGTCTCCCAGCGGGGTCAGTCTCGACGAGTGATCGATCGCGCCGAGGCTACGCAGCAGAGACTCAGCGGCATCAATGGCCACTGGTGGCAGAGGATCGAGAAAGCGGACTTCGTCAAGCGAAAGCGCGAGTGCGTGGAGGAGCAGCAGCGGCTCCGACAGATCCATGCGTAGGATCTCGGGGCTGTCGAACTCGGCCCGCAGGTCGTGATCGTGCTTCGTGTAGAGACGAATGCAGCGACCGGGTTGGGTCCGTCCGGCTCGTCCGGCTCGCTGGGCAGCGGCAGCCCGACTGATCGGCACGATCTTAAGCGTCGGCAAACCTGACCAGTGTGCGTAGCCGGCTTGGCGATGCAGGCCACTGTCGATAACCACCGTCACGCCATCGATGGTGAGTGAGGTTTCGGCGATATTCGTCGACAGAATGACGCGGAGTGGTGCATCCGGTCGGCGCGGTGCCACCACCTGTCGCTGTTCGCTCAAAGGCAAATCGCCATGTAGCGGTAGCACTTCGAGTGCAAACAGCGGCAGCAGCTCCGCGAGAGATTCCTGGCAGCGTCGAATTTCGGCACTGCCAGGCAGAAAAACCAAGATGTCACCTTGTCGTCGCTGGGAAGGTTCGGTCGGTGCTTTGTGATCGCGCTGCAAGACCTCGCGAACGGTCCGCCGGACCTGCTTCGACAACGGCTCATCTGTCGGTAGCGACAAGTGTTCGACGACCACGTCATGGAGCCTGCCCAGGCTTTCCACGACCGGGCAATGACCCAGAAACGCCGCAACCTTGGCGGTGTGCAGCGTCGCCGACATGACGCACAGCCGCAGCTCGGGGCGCTCGCAGAGCTGTAGCCGACGCAGCAGGGCGAGCAGCAGATCGGTCTGATAGTGACGCTCGTGGAACTCGTCGAACACCACTGCACGCACCGTGGCCAGCTTGGGATCGGCGGCGAGCTGTCGAAGAAGCACCCCCTCGGTGACAAAGCGCAGACGGGTCCGCGCACTTATCACCGACTCGAAGCGTAATTGCACGCCAACGCTTTCGCCGAGAGGTTCGCCGCGCTCTTCGGCTACGCGGAGAGCGGAGAGATGGGCCGCGATCCGGCGCGGCTCGAGCACCACGATCTCGCCCTCGGGAAAGAGTGATAGCAGGGCATGGGGGACGCGAGTGGTCTTGCCCGCGCCCGGTGGTGCCGCGATGACCAGGTTCGGACCGGAGGAGAGTTGTTCGATGATCCCTGGCAATAGTTCATCGATGGGCAAGGGCGGCAGGCCCGACGGCAGGATCAGCGAGGGAGCAGTCGCCAGAGGCGTGGGCGGTGAGAGCGGCGAAACGGACATCGGCAGCGGCACTTCGATCGCGAAGAGCGGCGCACGATACAGCCGTCGGTCAATCAGGTCTACAACGACGTGGCTCGGAGAGGCGCAAGACGGGCCGGTTTCGGCTTAGCGAGTGGTGGTGGCCACGGAAGGTTTGCCGCCCTTGCGCGGATCGCTGGCAGCGCTCCAGGTTGCGGGACGGCCCTCGCGAGCGGGACGATAGACCACGACTTGCACGGCCGTTTCGAGAGCGGCGGGTGTCACCACGAGCTTGTGACCACGCTGGATGAGCTTCTCACGAACGTCGGTGGGCACTTCTGGTTCAACCAAGACGTGGTCGGGGAGATATTGCGCGTGGATCCGTGGCGACGACACGGCCGCTTCCGCCTCCATGCCAAAGTCGATCAGGTTCATCATCGTCTGCACCACGCCCGTGACGATCGTCGGTCCGCCCGAACCACCCGCACAAAACACTGAACCATCGGCACCAACGGCAATGAGCGGGGTCATGCTCGATGCTGGACGCTTACCGGGAGCCACCAAGTTGGCTTCATCACCGACCAGGCCGAAGGCATTTTCCGTTGCTGGCTTAGCGGTAAAGTCGTCCATCTGATTGTTGAGCAGCACGCCGGTTTTTGAGCCCACGACGCGGGAACCGAAAGCCAGGTTGACCGTGGTCGTTAGTGCGGCGGCGTTGCCAAAGCGATCGATGACACACAAATGGCTGGTGCCTTTGTCTCGCGGTGGTGACAGCGGCTTGTCGACCCCGGGGC
>CALLYL010000136.1 GCA_937859535.1 uncultured Myxococcales bacterium | reverse complement strand
TCATCATCGCTAGGAGGCGGCGCATCGGGACGTCGGAAGCGATGAATTTTTCCACCATCGACGGCGGTGAGTTCGGGGCGATCTTTGACGACCGCGATGACCACCACTTCGGTCAGCGTGACGGCCAGGTCGGGCGGCTCATTCGGGCGCTCGGCGAGGAGTAGAAAGCCGTCTTCGATGCTGATTAGAAAGCCTCCGCCCAGACAGTTGTCGTGCTCGTCGCTCTGGCGCGGGCCGAAGACGTTGATCTCCTGGCCGATGAAGCGCTCAAGAACCCCGAAGGAGGCACGGCGCGGGAAAGACCACTTGGTTGGAGGCTTTGACATTGGCACGATTGGGTAGCGCAGACCGCTGCGCCGGGCAAGGGGCTACTTACTGCGAGCGACGGCTTGGCGGCTGTCGTGGGCTGTCTGTGACAGCTTGAGCGCTTGACGATATAGGTCGCCCGCCAGCTCACTGTCCCCGCGTGAAAGCTGGATGTCGCCGAGACGCAAATAACAGGCGGCTTGCTCGACGAGATCGCCGCGCCGCTGACTCTTGACGAGTTGCCGACGGACGGCCAGTTCTTGCTGACGAAGCGAGGGTGGTGCGTCCAGAAATGGCGATTGCGGCACGGCCTCACCGACGGTCTGGAGCGCAAGCTGGGGTTCAAGCAGATCGGACGATTGCGATCGATCGAAGAGTTCGGATGATTGCGATCGATCGAAGAGTTCGATCTGGGACGAGCGCGACGGCATGGGCCTCGGTAACATCGCCCGGGCCGGTGGGCAAATTTTTCACTTGGATACCTTGGGCGCTATTCCCACTCGATGGTGCCGGGCGGCTTGGTGGTGAGATCGTAGACGACGCGGTTGATGCCTCGGACTTCGTTGACCAGGCGTGCCGCGATCGGGAGCAGCTCGGAGAACGAAAACTCAGTGACCTCGGCGGTCATGGCATCCACCGACGAGACGGCTCGAATCGCCAGCGCATGTTCATAGCTGCGCTGATCGCCCATTACCCCGACGGTGCGTACCGGAAGCAGCGCCACAAAGGCCTGCCAGGTTCGTAGGTACATATCCCGGCGCAAAAGCTCTTCGTAAAAGATGGCGTCGGCACGGCGGAGGATGTCGATGCGGTCACGGCGTAGTTCACCGACGCAGCGAATCGCCAGGCCAGGTCCGGGGAATGGGTGAAGGTGCAGGATGTCGCTGTCGATGCCGAGGAGAACTCCCAGCTCGCGGACCTCGTCTTTGAAGAACGGACGCAGCGGCTCGACGAGCTGGACCCGGGCATCTTGCGGGAAGCCGCCGACGTTGTGGTGGCTCTTGATGTGCGCCGCGCCACCGTGGGCTGCCGCTGCGGACTCGATCACGTCCGAATAAATCGTGCCCTGGGCGAGGTGAGTAAACTGCTTTTCGCCAACATGCTCGGCGAAGGTCTTGACAAATAGCCTACCGATGATTAGTCGCTTCTGCTCGGGATCGCTGACGCCGTCGAGAGCGGCCCAAAAACGGTCCTGGGCATCGACCACTTCGAGCGAGATGTTGGGAAAGTTGGCGAACACCCGACGGAGGTTGGCGAGATCGTAGGCGCGTAGAAAGCCGTGGTCGACGAACAGGGCGCGGACCTTGCAGACCTGCGACAACAGTACCGCCAGCACCGTCGAGTCGACGCCCCCGGAAACCGCACAGACGACTTCACTCACCCCGGACAGCTCGATGCGGAGCTTGTCCTTGATCTCGGACAGCTCGGCACGAAGGTTCCAGTCGGGGCTGAGACGACAGATGTCGCGTGCGAAGGCTTCGAGCAGCAACTTTCCCTCGGGTGTGTGATAGAGCTCGGGGTGAAACTGGA
>CALLYL010000135.1 GCA_937859535.1 uncultured Myxococcales bacterium | reverse complement strand
CTACGACACCGCCGAGATCCTGACCAAGGAATACCAGCTCTCGAAGGGCAATCCGATTCAGGACACCAAAGAGATCCTGGCGCGCATCCGTGACTACGTGCAAAGCCAGGGCGCAACGCTCGAAGTGAAGGGCTTTGGCGCCACCGGTTACGCGGCGGACGTCCTTCAGGAATCGGTCAAGAGCGACTGCAACATCGTCGAGACGGTGGCACATATGATGTCCGCCGTTCACTTCTTCGGCGATGTCGATGTCATCTGCGACATCGGTGGACAGGACATCAAGGTTCTGTTCATGGAAAACGGCGACATCAAGAACTTCCGTCTGTCGAACCAGTGCTCGGCGGGTAACGGAATGCTCCTGCAAGCGATGGCCGATCAGTTCGGTGTGCCGATTACGCAGTATGCCGATGTGGCGTTTGCTGCCGAGTTGGCGCCGAAGTTTAGCTACGGCTGCGCGGTGTTCCTCGATTCCGATCGCGTCAACTTCCAAAAGGAAGGCTATGCGAAAGAGGAATTGCTCGCCGGACTGGCGCAGGTGTTGCCGAAGAACGTGTGGCAGTACGTGGTGCAGATTCCGCGCATGGCGAGCCTCGGGAAGCGCTTCGTTCTGCAAGGTGGAACGCAGCACAACCTGGCCGCCGTAAAGGCGCAGGTCGATTACATCAAGGATCGCGTTCCCGGCGCCGAGGTCTATGTTCATCCGCACACCGGAGAAGCGGGTGCAATCGGCGCAGCGATGGAGACGCTTCGTGTGGTCAAGCGTCGTGGCAAGAGCACGTTTATCGGGCTCGATGCGGCGGTCGATCTGACCTACACCTCGACGACCGATGAGTCGACGCGCTGCCACTTCTGTCCGAACCTCTGTCAGCGTACGTTCATCGATACGAAGACGCCGGACGGAGCGACCAGCCGCTACATCGCGGGCTTCTCTTGTGAAAAGGGAACCGTTGAGTCGGAAGCGGCGATGCTTGCGATCACCAAAGAGCGCAAGCGCCTGATGAAGGAGTTCCCGAACCTGGTGGACTTCGAGGCGAAGAAGCTGTTTTCGCACTTCTATGATGCGGAGCCGATGCCTTCTGCGGACACGCTCATCGATGACGTGGAAGTGAAGAAGGGTCTGTTTAGCATCAAGCGCGTGCCGGTGCGTCGTCCGTTCCAGCGCAGCTCTGCCGAGGCGCAGAAGAAGCGTGCGGCGATTCGCGTCGGCATTCCGCGCGTGCTTAACGTGTGGACGATTGGGCCGTTCATTCGGACCTATCTGGAGTCGCTCGGTATCCAGAAGCACCACGTCGTGTTCTCGGATGAGACGACCGAGGAAATCTGGCAGGAAGGCGGCAAGTACGGATCGATCGATCCCTGCTATCCGTCGAAGGTCGCGCAGGCCCATATTCACAACCTGCTGTTCCATCAGCACAGTGAAAAGAAGCCTCTCAACATCGTCTTTTTCCCGTGCATCACCCACGTGCCGCCGGGAATTCACAAGGTGATGGACAGCGCCTCGTGCCCGATTGTGGCCGGTGTGCCAGAGGTTCTGAAGGCGGCGTTTACCAAGGAAGTCGACTTCTTTGCGACGCGCAACATCAAGTACGTCGATCCAGCGCTCACGTTTACGGAGCCGGGATTTTTGCGCAAGCAACTGTTCGATTGCTTTGGACCTCTGCTCGAAGTGACGGAGGACGAGAGCGATTACGCGGTCGAGCAGGCGCACAAGGCGATGGCGAAGTTTGACGCCGAGATCCAGACCCGTGGCAAAGCGATTCTGGAGCAGGTCGAGGAAGACAATCGCGTCGCGGTGCTGATGCTCGGTCGTCCGTATCACAGCGATCCCGGACTCAACCACGGCGTGCTCGAGGAGTTCCAGGTTCTCGGGTATCCGATCCTGTCGATTCGCTCGATTCCCAAAGATCCGCGCTGGCTGTATCGGTTCTTCAAGGAAGACATCGACGCCGGTCGCATCGACGGACCGCTCGAAGTCACCGATGTGTGGCCCGAGAACTATTCGGCCAACTCGGTGCAAAAAGTGTGGGCTGCGAAGTTTGCGGCGCGTCACCCGAACGTGGTGGTCCTCGATCTGTCTTCGTTCAAGTGTGGACACGACGCACCGACGTACGGACTCGTGGACTCGATCATCGGAGCGAGCGCGACGCCGTACTCTGCGCTCCACGACATCGATGCCAACAAGCCGGGCGGCTCGATCAAGATTCGAGTCAGGACCTACGCGCACAGCCTCAAGCTGCATGAAGAGCGGCTCGAAGATGTGTCCAAGCGCGGGGCCGAGCTTCACCTCAAGATCGAGGAGAAGCGACTCCAGCTACTTGAGATGAAGCAGCAGCAGCTCGCCGAGCGGAAGCAGCAAGATCCGAACCTTCAGGCCGAGATCGAACAGCTTCGCAGCAAGGTCGCAGAGTATGCCGCGCGATTCACTCCGCAGAGCACCGCTGAGCGCGACAAGAGCCTGGTCCGCATTGGCGTCAAGAAAAAGGGCGAAGAGCAGGTCGTCCGCCTGTAAGCGCATTCCCGATTCACCTTTAAGGGAGTTAGAGAGAGCATGGAAACCATCCAAGTCGAAGAGAAGCGTCGCGTTCGGTTGCCCGTCATCGGAAAGCCGGAGGAGTCGGGGGTGGATGTGGATGCCATCCTTCGCGAGTTTGAGTCCGAGCAGCGCGCCAAGCTGGGCCTCGATAAGAAGGACCAGTGGCACGATGAGGTTCATCAGCGCTGGACCGCCTCGCAGCGTCCCCACACGACCATGCTCTGTGGTGGTCTGACGATGGCGCAGGACTTCCTGATCTCGGGTGCGCTCGAGGGAATCGGCTACCGCGTGGTGCCGCTCGATGTGCCCGATACCGATGCCCTTCAGTACGGCAAGGAGTTCGGCAATCGCGGTCAGTGCAACCCGACCTACTTTACGGTCGGAAACCTGATCAAGCACCTGCTCTATCTCCGCGATGTGAAGCACATTCCGACCCAGGAGATCGTCGAGCGCTACCTGTTTGTGACCGCTGGCGCCTGTGGTCCCTGCCGATTTGGAACCTACGTCACCGAGTACCGCAAGGCGCTGCGTGATGCGGGCTTCGATGGTTTCCGCGTGATGCTGTTCCAGCAGCAGGGCGGACTCAAGCAAGCGACGGGAGAGGACGCCGGACTCGATCTGAATCCGAAGTTCTTCCTCCGGCTGGTGCTGGGTATCATGATCGGCGATGCGATCAACGCGATCGGCTACCGCCTCCGTCCCTACGAGAAGGTCGCTGGCAACACCGACCAGGTGCTCGAAGCGGTCAAGAAGATGATCTTCGAGACGCTGCGCACGAACGGCAACATCGTCAGCTCGCTCATCAAGGCGCGGACGATGCTTCGCCAGATCGAAGTCGATCGCACCCAGGTCAAGCCCAAGGTGTCGGTCATCGGCGAGTTCTGGGCGATGACCACCGAGGGTGACGGCAACTACGGACTCCAGCGCTTCCTAGAGCAGGAGGGTGCCGAGGTCGACATCCAGATCGTCACGAACTGGCTCCTGTACAACGTGTGGGAGCACACCTACGACACCAAGCAGCGCATGAACCTCCGCAGCCAGGACCATGGCAAGCGCGGACTTGCTGGGATCGACCCGATCAAGAAGCTCGCGATTCTGTGGGTGGCTGACAAGGGAATCCGCGTCATCTTCCAGGCGATTGCCAACACCATGGGACTCCACGGCTACACCCTGCCCGACATGGATGTGGTCGCGGATGCCGCCAAGGATCTCTACAACAACCACCTGCGCGGCGGCGAAGGCCACATGGAAGTCGGCAAGCTGGTGCTCAATGCCGAGCACAAGAAGTCGACCATGACGCTGTCGGTGAAGCCGTTTGGCTGCATGCCGAGCTCGGGCGTGTCCGATGGTGTTCAGTCCTACGTGACCGAGAAGCACCCGAACGCGATCTTCCTGCCGATCGAAACCTCGGGCGACGGCAAGGTCAACGTCTACAGCCGCGTGCAGATGATGCTGTTCAAGGCCCGCACCTTTGCTCGGACCGAGTTCGATGCGGCCTGCAAAGAGAACGGTGTCACCGCTGAGGAAGTCCGCGCGTTCGTGGCCAAGCATCCGCTGCTATCGAGCCCGTTCTTCCAGCCCGACCACTACGTCACCCACACCGCCGCCGACGTGGTCCATCACGTTGCGCCGCTGATGAAGGACGGCATGGTCAAGGGCACGCTCCGCTCGCTGGTGAAGCGCTTCCGAGGCCACGACGCCCACGCCTCCCACGCCGCCGCCGCAACCGCCAACTAGCCGCCGCTCCCCGCCACCGCGCCGAATCTGGCGCGGACCTGTCCAAATCCCTATCTATCCCCCAGCCTTGTCGGCTGACCTAGTGCGATGGCTGGGCAGACTCCGCACGCTCTGCCCTTTGACGAGGCTCGGGCTGTGCTCGTCGTGAGAAGGCGGACCATAGCTTGCTCAGCGTGCCAACGATCCGCGATACGACTTTCTCGTATGCTCTCAACTCGATGTGGGAAAACTCTCGGGAGGCATAGGGGGCCGTGAGCACCCCATGGCTCACCCATGGATACTCCGTATTGGCCACGTCGGTTCGTCCTTGGGTGCCCGGTGTCCAGTCGATGAGCTGCTTGATTTTCGCTTTTACATCTGAATCAAACAGCTCGGACAGCTTGTCGTGATGTTCGGGCACGGACCAGTCGAGCGCGGGATCGACCAGGAGGCGAACCCATTTGTCTACCCGATGGGTCAGCTTCACCTCGTTGCGGCTAAGGAAAAGGTAACCCTTGATGCTCTTCTCAACCGCCTGAGCCAGCTTTGCTATTACTTGGCAGCCGACATCTCCGGCTTCTAGAGGGGCTGGTTTGAGCAACAACGCCTGGGCGGTCCGCAGGTCGCTTTTTGCCTGAAGGAGCCAAGCGTTGGCGACATCGACGCGGTTCTCGCGTGGGGTCGCTCCGCCGCGCACTCTGCGGTCCGAACCGAGAGCTTGTTGGGACTTGTGTGACATGAGGTAAGGTAGTGCACGCCGAGGTCGATACTATTTCCTAGGGTCGACGTTCCCGGAGCTTGAGCAGGAGCTGACCAACCATGGAGGAAGGCTTCACGCTGGCTGGGTACAGCACCTCTGCATCGGACATCTGAATGACTTGCAGTGCCGGATCATTGCGATCGATCGCGGCACGCAGTTGCTCCGCGTTTGCCAAGACCAGTTGTAGCTTGCCGGAGATGGCTAGCTCGGGCGGCAGCGTGGACTCAACCGAGAACAGCTCGTCTTCAGGCGGACCCGGGAAGTTCTTCACCACTTCGAGCAGGTGAAGGTTTTTCTGGTCAGATGTCTGAAACCAGAGCGCCAGTTGGAGTGGCTCGTCTTTGCGAAGGGCGTGCGCGTCTACTAGCTTCAGGGCCACCAGCCGATGTCGTTCGTTTCGAACAAGAGACTTTCTTTTTCGTGATTTTCCGTCTGAAGATGCCATGATAACCTGAGCCATGCTGCGACTGTAGGTTCCGTCTGATTGCCTGTCAAGGCAACGGGATGCTCGACCGGCAGAGTGAACTCGCTCTCATGGAGCCGACTGCCGACCCACTGAAGGTGATGCCAGCCTTTCCTCCAGGTGAAGCCTCGTTCAACTCCAGGTGAAGCCAGTCCACCTCCAAGTGAAGCCTCGCTCACCTCCAGGTGATGCCCGGCTCACCTCCAGGTGGTGCCTGGTTCACTTCTAGGAGATGCCTGGTTCACCAGCAGCTGGGTGGGGTGGCGACAGGTGGTGGGGGACGGCCTGACTTGTGGGGAAATTCGCCTTGCGGCCGAAAAGTCGGGTGCTAGACCTTGTAGGACTCGCACTTCGCGAGACGGAGATGTAGGACCATGGCCAAAGATCCCAAGAACCCTGTAGCGGGCGATCTGCAGATTGACTGCACGCCGATTGCGACCCTGCTAGTCGATCTGCCACCGGGAGCAATGACCGGAATGCGTCGAGAACGCGAGGGGCTCGACACCGTGCTGACCGAGGTCGCAAACCAGCAAAAGGCGCACGGCGCGCGGGCCGGTATCCTCGACAGCGATGTGCAGTCGCTCAAGAGCCTGACCGACCAGATCGCGCAGATTCGCAAGTACAAGGAGCCGACGCGCAAGCTGCTTGAGCTGATCATCGAGTCCGAGGCAGCGCTCGACCACCAGCGCCACCAGCAGATCAGCAACATCGCCACCAGCGTCGATCAGCGCTCCAAGATGGTCGGCAACGCCGATCTGCGCAGCCTGTATCGTGCCACCCGTGAGTATCGCTCGGCCACTGGCAAGAAAGCCGCCCGCACTCGGCAAAAAGCCAAGCCCGCCGAGCCAACCCAGCCCACCGAGCCCGTAACCCCCCTCTCCACGTAATTCGGGCACGCTTTGACACTCATCAAATGGCTCACTGCTCCGCCGATCCCGGCGACCGTCTGATGGGCCCCAATCCGTCCGTAAGCCGAGATGCTAGGCGGCGACCGAGGGGCGGCGCGGAGCGTACTCCTTGTACGTGAGCACCGACCTGACCGAGCCAACAACGCAGATTGGCTTACGGACGGATTGGGGGTCTCGCGCATTGACGGAGCACACTCGGCTGACCTAAGCTGGCTGTATCGGTTTCACGGATGCGTACCCCTCGCTTGTCACAATCTTGGGTTTTGGCGGTAGCGGTCGGAATTTCCATCGCTGCACCGGCCCGTTTGTGGGCAGCAGGCGCTGACGTTGGCAAGAATGCTCAGGCCGAGCCGCCAAGGCCGACCCCTTCGGCACCGACGCCAGCCGTGACACCGACGCCAGCCGTGACCGCTACTCCGGCAACGCCCGCTGCTCCTGTCGTCGATACCAAGCTGGCGATCGCCGAGCAGCGCTCCTCGGTCAGTCAGGTGCAGGCACTGCGCAAGTCCGCCACCGACAAGGGAGACAAGGTCAAAGAGGCCTGTCTGTACGAGCGCTTGCGTGGGCTTCAGCAGACCTTCGAAAGCACCCAGGTCGCGATTGCGGCCCTGGAGGCAGCCGTCGCTCGTGGCGATCAAGCAGGCGAAAAAGCCGAGCGGGAGCGGGTCCAGCGAGCCCTTGAGCTGTCGCGTCAGCTTCGTACTGATGCCGAGGGCTGCGTGGGCAACGAGCTGGTGACCGGCTCACGTGCTACTTCGATTTCTGTCTCGGGAGGCGGGCAGGGTGATGATCCCAAAGCCGGTCCTTCTGAGCTGCAAACCATTCGCCCCGTGCGGCTAGAACTCCCGAGCCGCCCCAATCCAGCCAGTGCGTTCCGCCCAGCTCGCTAAGCCACTGGCAGGGCTTTGTGCCTTGCTGATCGGTGCCGTCACCCAAACGGCACAGGCGCAGTACGTGCCCTATGGCCCGTTTGAGGTCTATCCAGGGACGCAGCTTCGCGAAGGCCCCGGTTTTAAGGTGCTTGGCGATGGGCTGGTGATTCATCCGGGCATCTCCACCGAGCTTGGCTACGACAGCAACATGCTGATGTCGAGTCAGGCAGGTGGAGCGGGCGTGCTGCGGCTACGGGCTCACGTCGATTTGGCGACCCGGCCTCCGCAGCGACTCGACATCGACTCCCGGCAGTTCCTGAAGTTTCGCTTCGGAGCTGCCGTCGAGTATCGCCAGTTTTTCTCCCGCGATGCCCGGATCGGCTACCCGCAGCAGGTAAACGCCCAGAGCGACGCCGACCTTCGTATCAAAGAAGGCGATCCGCTGTCGTTTCGGCTCTACAACCAGTTTTTGGTCACCAACGACGCCCGCAACCTCGAGGTCGCGACCACCCAGACCTTCGCGCCGCGGGTGTTTGAGCGCTTGAGCCTGCTCGGGATGTACCGGCCCTTTGGCGGCCCGCTGGAAATCGGCCTGTCCGAGTCGCTCCGCTTCGACCACTACGTGCAAAGTGAGCTGTCGCGAGGCCGCTCGTTTCAAAACGATGTCTCGCTGTGGGGTGCCTATCGGGTGCTGCCGCAGACCCAGGTCAAGCTCGAGGTCCGTTCCTCCTGGACCAGCTACTACGGCGACGGCGCGGTGATCCCGAACTCGGCACCGCTGCGCATTACCGGCGGAGTCCAGAGCCTTTTGTGGACCTGGCTCGGGGTGTCGCTGTACCTCGGCTACGGCAACAGCTTGCACTACGGGATGGCGGAGTCGCCGCAGCTCGTGGGCGATCTGACCGCCTACCGCTATAACAACTTTGTCGGTGGGCTCGAGGCGCGGCTTTTGCTCGTGCCCCGGATGAACCTGCGGCTCGGCTGGGCACGTGACTTCTTCGATTCGATCTACGCGACCTACCTGCGCGACGATCGGCTCTACATTTCGTATGAGCACAACCCGTGGCGGTCGCTGTGGCTCACCGCTGGGTTTGAGACGTATCTACGTGCCTACGGGCCGCTCGTCGCCCCATCGACGCTGTACTATCGAGCCTATAAGAACGGTGCCACCAGTCGCAGCGATGTGCTGGTCAGCCTCAATGCCGAAGCCAGCTATCGTCCGCTAAGCTGGCTTCAGGCTGGGCTCAGTTACAGCCTGCTCACCGACATCACCGACTTCGGTTTCGTTGACGGTGCGGGCACGCGGATGGATGCTGGCTTCCTTAAGCATGTCGTGTTGTTCAAAGCCGATCTGTCCTACTAACGGACCTCCGAGCAGGCTTTCTCGGTCGTCGCGTCGCGTGCGGTACCTGGGGCGCGTCGTGCTGTCGCTGCTTGGGCTTTTGTCCGTGCCTGGGTGTCCAGTGTCGCCGGGCGTGGTGGTACGCGAAGCCACGCCGCCGCCGCATGTCGATATGAGCCTGGGCCCCGATGATGTCTTCGAGGTTCGGGTCTACGGCGAGCCCGAGCTGACCGGCACCTATCGGGTATCTGCCGAGGGCGCGATCGATGTGCCGCTGATTGGTCGCCAGATCGTGCGAGGTCAGACCACCGCACAGGTCGCCGACGCGCTGACCGAGCGGCTCAAGGCGTTTCTGAAGGCACCGCAGGTGACGGTCTTCCTCAAGGAAGTACACAGCAAGAAGGTGGTCCTCATCGGCCAAGTGCGCAGCCCCGGCACCATCAACTACGTCGAGGGCATGACGCTCGAGCAGGCGGTCAGCATGGTCGGGGGACTGACACCGATGGCGGCGCGAGAGCGAGTGCGGGTGACGCGGGTTGCGGCGGGCAAAGCGGAGACGCTGATCGTCAACTTCAAGTCCATCGCCGAAGGCTCGCTGACCTTCTTTCTACAGCCCGGCGATACCATTTCCGTCGATGAGCGTCTGTTTTAGGCGCTCCTAACGAGAATCCGAGCTGGGCTAGTACGGCCAGCCAGCGGGCGGATCGGCGTAGCGGCGGGGCGTCACGAACGGCTCGGCGCTGCGACGGAGGTAGGTATCGTGCAGGTGGTCGCCCTCTCCATCGACATCCACCCCCATTGCGATCAGGCCACTGCGGTCGTTGTAGCGAAGCCCAAGGATGACTGCCGGGTTGACCGGGTTTTGGCGATAGAACACGACCTCTTCAACCGGAGAATTTACGCGCTCACCGAAGCCCGTTCCAAGGCCCGGACGCTTCTCTCGTCTCACCGAGTCTCGATCGGCCAGTGCTCCACCACCGTTCGATGCGCGATCATCCATTGGTGACATCGGGGCGCTCGTTGCCGGTGGGGCACCTTCTGGACTTGGAGCAGACTTGGAGGCTCCAGCTCGCTGTTCTTCGTAGCCATCGCCACTTCGGTCGTACAGCTCATGACGTGGCACATACAGCGGACGAGGTGGCGGAGGCGGAGCCACATAACGCTCCGGGAACATCGCCACCCCAATCACACCGACCTCGCGAGCGGAACCGGTGCGACCGACATACGAGTTGGCGACCGACGAAAACCGGAACGCCGCCGCTTCGCCCTGCGACACCCGCCAGCCATCGACATCGACATATCCCCAGGGCTGAACCAGATAGCCGCGCTTGCTGCGGAAATCGGCGGTGCGTCCATCGACCACATCGCGACCATCGACCGAAACCACGGCTTCGACGCGACGGTTCGAGTGATTGTGAATCCGCAGCGTGTAGCGCTGACCTCGCTGACCCATCACGTAGTTTTCGCCGTTGTGGTAGTAGGTCGGCGCCTGGCCACCATCGGTCATCACCTGAAGCTCGTAGGTTCCTACCTGACTGCGTAGCGGCGTGGCCGAGGCAGTGGCGCAGAGCACGGGAAGCGTGAGCAGGGGCAGTGCAAGCAGCGTCTTCATCTTCAAACTCCTTGCTTGCTGGAAACGCCCCGTGGCGGAAAAAGATCCGCACGTTTTGGTGATCTCGGGCGACTAGGAATCGGTTGCTCTAACCGTTGGTAAGGCCACGGCTTTTCGGAGCATCGCGCAGACGCGATCGACATCATCCTTGGAAAGCTCACTGTGCAGAGGTAGCGCCAGCCCGCGATCGTGCAGGCGATCGGTCACCGGCAGCTCGGACGATGCGCCGTGGGCCGCAAAGCGTGGTGCGTTGCGGAAGGCCGCCAAGCGATGCAGTCCGTACGAGGCGATCTGCGTCTCGATACCCTCCGCTTGCAGCTCGGCCCGGACGGCCTTTCGACTGATTCCGGCAGGTAGCACCACCGCAAAGGTCTGCCAAATTCGCTCCGGGTGATCGGCCTGAAATCCCAAGTTGGAATCGCTTAGCCGGCTGCGATAGTGCTCGGCCAGCTCGCGATGGCGTGCGACGAGTTGGGGCAAGCGCCGAAGCTGCACTCGACCGATCGCTGCCGCCGCCTCAGCCAATCGATAATTGAGCCCGCTTTCGGGCAGCTCCATCACCTCTTCGCCGGGTACCGCACACAGTCCGTGGGCGCGCAGCCGACGCACCGATTCAATGACCGCACTGTCATCGGTCAAGATCGCGCCGCCCTCCCCAGTGGTGAGCAGTTTGCGCGGATGAAACGACAGACAGGCAAGTCGTCCTCCGAGCGCAGGTTTCACCGCAACCGCACACGCCGCGTCCGAGATCAGCAGATCGTCGAGTCCCATCGGTAGCGGTGATGGATAGCCAAACTGGTGCACCACCATGGCCGGGCCACGTCG
This sequence comes from uncultured Myxococcales bacterium, assembly GCA_937859535.1. Lineage (GTDB taxonomy): Bacteria > Myxococcota_A > Polyangia > Palsa-1104 > JAEUJZ01 > JAEUKA01. Next base: position 2,504 of record CALLYL010000135.1, on the reverse strand, counting down.
CTGCGTAAGCCAAGCCGCGACCGTTGATTCCGGCAGACAAAACGTCGATTCATCGACGTCGGCCAGGTGAACCTCGGGCGGATCTTTCACAAACTGCGCGACGTTGGCGGTCGCTGGAAAGGTAAACGCGGGCGTCAGAACCTGTTCGAGGGGTTGGGGCATCGCGAGCAGGGCCAAGTGCAGCGCCGCCGTTCCCGAGCTGACGGTTGCGGCGTAGCGCTTCCCACAGGCTGCGGCCAGCTCGTCCTCGAACGCACGGTTTTCGGGTCCATGAACCAGCCAGCGTGAGCGCAGGGCTCGCTCGGCGGCTTGGACTTCTTCCTCGGTAATGCTCGGTCTCCCAAGCTGAATGCGCGACATGCTAAGTCCTTGCTGGCGCAGCGTGCAGGCTGCGGGGGTTTTCAATGTAGCCCTTGAGCAGTTCGAGGCTGCGGGCACAGTAGTAGCCGTCGGTAATTCGTTCGTCGAACGTGTACTTGATGCTGAGGCCAGGTCGGGTTTGCAGCGCGCCGTGGCCATCCACAAACGGCAGCTTGGTAATCCGTCCGATGACCGCGAAGAACGACACGCTGCCGTACTCGAACAGGTGGTGATAGGCGCTGTCGAGGCCGATCGAGCCAAGGTTGGCGAAAAACAAGCTGGCGTACATCGGGTCGGGCGCAATCAGCGCGGACGGCAGCAAGTTCCAGGCATCCAGCCCGCGCTGGAGCCACATGATGAGCCGCAGCAGCGGTCCCGGCAGCCTGGTCAAGATCGACATCTCTTTGTCGGCCTGGTTCGGCTGGTGGCTGCGACCGATGGTGATCGCGCTGTGGGTCATCGTCGCCACCTCGCGCACGCTCTCTTCACCAGAAAAGCGCAGCTTGGTGGTGGTCAGCGCGCCTTTGTCGCTTCGTTCCTTTTTGAGCGCAAACGACAGCTCGATGTGGCGACGCTGGTAGATTTTTCCACCTGAGACGAAGCGGTTGAGGTCGGGCCGCTCTCGAAACACCCGCGCCGCTGCCGCCAAGATCAGATGGAATAGGTTGATCTCGCCGCTTTGTCCCTCGCCCAACTCGGCGTTAAGGTCGCTTAGGTAAGGCAATGCATCGCTTAGGTCGAGCTTCTGTTCAAAATAGACGCACGACTCATTGCGGGTGCGCAGGATGTACGGCATCATCCGTCGCATCGGCGACAATTGGTCGACGAGGAATCCATCCGGGCGGCTAAACAGCATGGCGAAAGATGATACGCGCACTACACGCGGCATCAAATGGCGCGTTCGGGCCCGCCCATTGCTCCTTGCGGCGATGCGCTGGTCTGTGTGTCTGCTCGGCAGCGGCTGTGGGAGCACGATTCCCGAAGAAGGGCTGTGTCCTTCCAGTGCCGTTCTTACCAGCGAATGCGAGTCGGGCAGAGGCCTTGGCGCGGTCGTGGTTCGTTGGCGGATTGCCGATTTCACCTTGGGTCGGCTCTTATCTCGCGGACTCTGCTGCTGCAACGCCAATCCAAGCCGTGATGGCCTTGACCGTCAGCAGTGCAGCAACCTGGGCAGTGCCTGCCTGGATTCCCCCGCCTGGCTCGTACAACGGGTCAACCTGACCCTGCGTAACACCGATGGGAGCCACGCCTACTCATGGGACGTGGCTTGCACAGAAGGTGAGTACACCACTCCGTACTGTATTGTCCCCGGCATCTACGATATGCAGCTTACGGCGGACGTGAATCGGCTGGCTGCGGAGCTGCCGTCCCGATTTGTCTGTTCATCGAGCAAGGCCACTTCACCGCCCTCGGTGCGCAGGGCAGTGGTGAGTGGTCAGGCGACCAACCTGGATGCGGTGGTCCTGGGCGTAAACGCTCCGTAGCCACGTCCACCTTGCATCGAAGTTAGTTGAGCCACTTGCCGCCGCGTGATGGCAGCGGTAGCTCTGGCTTGCTCTGTCCGGATGCAGCGTCCTCTTCACCTTGCTCAAGCCCTTGTCGGGTCAACAGGAAGTGGACCACGCCTTCGCCGGCCTCCGTGCTGATCTCGGCCTCGAACGCGGGTCCAACGACACTGCCAATGGCCAGATCTTTGTGCAGGCGAATCACCTTGCCGCGCAGCAAATCGCCCTGTAGTCGCTCGACGTTCTCACCGCTGCGATGTAATCGGAACGCAGCTTGATAGAGGCGCAGCGACACCTCCGGTCGCAGCGGCAGCGAACTGGAAAGCACAGCGATAAGCAGCCAATACGGAGGCGGCGGAGGCGACGAATCGGCAGAAGCCATGGATGCAGCCTAAGCGCGCTCTGGAGATCGAGCAACGGAAGGCAAAAAAAAACTCGCCATCTTTGCTGGCGAGCTCTTGGTGACCCCAGCGGGACTTGAACCCGCGTTTTCGGCGTGAGAGGCCGACGTCCTAACCGCTAGACTATGGGGCCGAATCGACTTCGGGTTTCTATCACCGGCTCTGCGGGAAGGCAAGGCCTCAATTCACCCAAAAGTTTTGTTCGGGGACTAGGATTCGAACCTAGATAGCCAGAGTC
>CALLYL010000134.1 GCA_937859535.1 uncultured Myxococcales bacterium | reverse complement strand
GGCGGACCATGCACGCCGGATCTACTCAGCCGAGCCGACGGGGGCCACCGAGGCCGAGCGAGATGGCCTGACAGAGCATCGCGAGTCAGCGCTGCGGGCTCTGTCCGAGGTGATTGCAGGGATGAAGTCGCCGCTGCATCGCTTGGAACAGCACCTGCACTCGCTGGTCGCCTTCGGTGTGTTGCCGCTGTTTGCGCTCGCCAATGCTGGCGTCGAGCTGCCGCAGCTTTCGCAAGGGATGAGCGCGCTGCTGTCGCAGCCGGTGACGGTCGGCGTGTTTTTGGGGCTGGTGCTGGGCAAGCCGCTCGGGATCTTTGGGTTTGGGGTCGCGGCGATCAACCTGGGTCTGGGGGAGCTGCCGTCGCGCACCAGCTATCGGGCGTTGATTGGCTCGGCGATGCTGGCGGGGATTGGCTTCACGATGTCGATTTTCATCACCGGCCTAGCGTTTCACGAGGCCGCGCTCATTACGGCCGCCAAACTGGGCGTGCTATCGGGTTCATTGTGCTCGGCACTGCTTGGGGTGATCTGGCTGCGCTGGTGTTCGCCGATACCGAGTGACCCGATCCAAGCGCACGAAAGTCGATCACAGTGACCGATTTCCCGTGCTTGGCTGGGCAGTCACTCCGTAGTAACGTGGCGACCGTCGATGAATAGCGCAAAAAACGTCAATTCCTCTCTGCGTCTGCGGAGTGAAGCGTGGAACTTGGTGTATCGCTTCCTGCGTCAGTGGCCGCTGATGCTGGTCGTGAGTGCGCTGGGAACGACGGGAGGCCTTTACTACGGGCAGCTCTATCGCCCGACTTACCAGAGCATGGCGCAGGTGCGGGTGGGTGAAGACCTAGACTCGCGCACGGTTCCTGGGCAGCGAGAGGACGCGAGTGAGCTTGCCGATCTACCCGATACGTTGGCGAATGCGTTTCGGGCACGCATTTTGGTCGACGCTCGGCTGAAGGCCAGCTTGGCGGAGATGCTGAAGCAGCCAGCGCTGGCTCATCTGCCGGAACTCCAAACGGAGAAGGGCAAAGAGGAGCTCATCGACAACATCAAGAAGACGCTGCTTATCGAGGCGGTCACGCGGCGGCTGTTTCAGATGACGTACAACGCCCGCGACCCGCAGCTTGCGCAGCAGGTGCTCAAGACGCTGTCCGAAGACGGCGTGAGCAGCGTGATTGCGCAGCGCATCGAGACGGCCAAGCGGGCGCGGGAGTTCCTGGGCGATGAGGCAGAGCGTTCTCGGCAGCGCATGCTGGATGCGGAAAACCAGGTGGTGCAGTTTGTCAGGCAACATCCGAAGTTGCTGGTGTCGATCTCGGCGACGGATCGCAGCAAGCTGGGGCTACAGGCCGCCGACAAGCTGCTGGTGACGAGCCGGGGGAAGCCACAGACGGCACCGACGAAGATTGCCGACAGCTATACGTCGCCCGAGCTGCGACCCCTGCTGGAGAAGCGGGCGCAGCTTGAAGCCCAGATTGCGCAGATCGAAAACGCCCATAAGTACGACCCGACCCAGCAGAAGCTGCTCGATGTGGATCGGCTGCTACAGCAGATCCAAGAGATGAAGGCGCAGGGCTATACCGCCGAGTATCCGGAGTTCCGTCGAGCTTCTGCTGACGTCGAGCGGCTGCAGCGGGAAATACGTGATACCCGGACGCGCAAAGATCCGAAGATGGCCGAAGACCTGATGGTACTTGGTCAGGCTCGGGCCCAGATGGCGGCGCTCGATCGCCAGATTGGGACCATTCGACGCAAGTTGGCCGGTGGGGATGTCAAGCTGTCCGCCGACGAAGAGGCGCTCAACGCGGAAGCCATGTACTCACGGCTGTTCCGAGACATGGAGAGTGCACGGCAAGCCTACGACAAGCTGCGCGAGCGGGAGATGGAGTCGGTGGTAAGCGAGCAGCTCATCAAGATGCCCGGCAATGCAGCGGCCCGGATTATCGACCCAGCGAACTTGCCGACGAAGCCTCGGGGCTTGTCGAAAAAGATGATGCTGGCGCTCCTTGGCATGCTGGGCCTTTTGTCTGGGCTGCTGGTCGGGGTGGCGCGGTCACTCGCTGACAAACGGATTTTTACCGCCATTGACCTCTGGCATGCGACCGGCCTCCCGGTCTTGGCGCGGGTACCACGCGGCGACCGGTTGAGCAAGCGCAACGTCCTACCCGAAGTTCTGTCCGGGGGAGGTGACTCTGGGGAGCGGCTGATACCGACGATTCCGGCGTCGCTGGATGTCGTCGCAAAGCCAGGGGCGAGCCGATTGGTGGAGCTAGGCTACGTGGTTCATCCCGCCACAGTGGCACCGCCTTCTCCCGAGCTGGTCGTGCTGAGCCGCCCCGATGGCGCACGGGCCGAGCAATATCGGCTGCTGCGCTGTCGTCTGCTGGAGCGGGGGAATCCACGCCTGCTGATGGTCGTGAGCAGCCAGCCTGGTGAGGGAAAGTCGGTGGTGGCGGCCAACCTGGCGCTTGCTATGTCCGAGGGCGGTGGTGCCAAGGTGGCAATCGTCGATGCGCACCTGCTCGGTCCTCGGCTGCACGCACTGCTGCTTCCAGCGAGCGAGGTATCCCAGTCGGATCTGCGGCAGCGCAAGCCGGAGATTTGGCAGGTTACGCCGGATTTGTGCCTGGTGCCGGCATCCGGCATCGGCGATCGGACCAATCGTGCCGCCGTGGAGAACTCCCCGTCGTTTGCGAGCATGCTGCACGATCTTCTCTCGGCCTTTGACTACATCATCCTGGACACGCCGCCGCTGAGCTTGGCTGCCGATGCGCGTCTGCTCCTACGTCACGGCGGAAGCAGTCTGCTGGTGGTGCGGTCCTCGCGGACCGATGTGGAGATGGTGGGACTTGCGCTCGATCGCATTGGTCGGAGTTCGCTCTGTGGGGTGGTGCTGAACGGCTAGGCGGGGCTGGGCGCTGCTGTCATCGGTGACGAGCATTTGCCGGTACCCGCAGAAGTTCACGGGGGAGCTGCCACTTCGAGACGGCCGTCCGTAGCAGGGGACGTGGCAACTGAAGCAGGAGCGGCTGCTTGGTCGGAACAAGCCAACGCAGTAGCGTGAGCAGGTCGGCTTCCGCGAGAGCAGTGCAGCCAGCGGTCGGTCCCTGCGGTGGAGGCGCAACATGGAGAAAGATGCAACTGCCCGCGCCGGGTCGCACCGGGCCTCGGTTGTAGCCAATGACCACCAAGTATTTGTAGTGGTCGGTGGACAGGCGGAGCTGTTCAGCCGAGCGCCAGGTTGGTGGTGAGGTCTGCTTGACGAGCTGGTTGTACAGCGGCGAGTCAACATCGTCGACGCAACGATCCAGTTCAGTCGCTTGGTGGTAGGCGAGGGTGACGCCCTCCGGCGCATGACCGTCGTAGCCCCACATTTCGGAGAGTGACATGAGTCCGGCGGGGGCGCGACCGTCTCCTTCTCGTTTCAGTGGGCCGGTGGTGGGCGGAGACGGGGCGGTTGGATCGGTTCGCCAGGCCAGGCCCGCCCGTCCCAGCCAGACGGGCAGCGGTGCTCCCACGGGCGACCAGCGAGAAGAGTGGCTCTGCCGTTCCCAGCGAGTCAACGTGCCGGTTTGGGCATCCCAGCCGTCGCTTATCACCACCAGGAGCTGCCCGCTTTGGCCAAGCGGGCTTGCGATCGCGGTAGGGGCGAGGACTAGAGTCGTCAGCGCCGAGATGAAAGCGCTCAGCCTAGTCACGCTGGAGAGCCCGTAGCGCCGCCCGAAGCAGCATTTCCACGGAGGCGTCGGGCTGCTGTTTGATGGCGAGGTCCGTCGCTCGCTCAGCGTCAGCCGGTCGGTATCCGAGATTCATCAGGGCTCCGGCGACATCGGCGAACACTCCAACCCGAGCCCCGGCTGCGACCCCCGAGGTTGCCCGAGTCGAGGCTTTGCTGCTGCCGTCGGGACGGGGAACTTTGTCGCGCAGTTCCAAGACCAAGCGCTCGGCGGTCTTTGGACCGATGCCCGGTACTTTGCGCAATCGTGCGACGTCCTCGTTTGCGACGGCCGTGAACAGACCGGCAGCATCGAGCCCCGACAACAGCCCAATCGCCAGGCGGGGACCGATCCCTGACACCGCAATGCACAGCTCGAACGCCTTGCGCTCCTCGCGGGTGGCAAAGCCAAAGAGCTGCATCGCATCTTCGCGAACGTGCAGGTGGGTAAACAGCTCGGCCTTGTGGCCGATGGCCGGTAGTGCGGTGAGTGTGTTGAGGGAGACCGCGACTTGGTACCCTACGCCGCCGACGTCAAGGACGACGCCGTCGAGGGTCTTATCGGCGAGGATGCCACTGAGACGAGCTATCACGGGCCCGACTGTGCCAAATCGAGCCCGGGTCGTCAAAGAAGCTGGCTACAACCAGCGCTGCCAACCGTCGCTGGTGAGCTTCCAGTTGTCGACCTTTTGTTTGAGGCTGCTATCGCGTCCGCCAAACATCATGAACAGCCCTTGCGCGAAGGTCATGCTGGCGTCGATGCGCGCCGGGGGCGTCAGGGTCGTGCTGACCGTTGCCCACGACATAGTCTGGATGGAGTAGCGGTAGGTCTCGTCGAGCAGGTTGCCAGCTTGTCCGACGCCCCCAAAGATCACGATCTGCTGGTTCTGGGCATCGATCGCGGCCGAGAACGAGGTGCGGTAACTTGGGGCACCTCCATCCTGGGATGCCAGCACCCAGTTGAGGGGCATTGCGGCGGTGTCGAGCCGCCATACTTTCACGATGGACTGCGTGTTCTCCTCGCTGCCAACCAGATAGACGTCGGTTGCGGTCGCGAGCAGCTTAGGCGACTTGATCACCGGTGCGCCAGTAGCCATGGCGGCGGTGAGGTTGGTCATGCCAGGGGACAGCATGCGCCATAGATCAGTGCGCGGCGTCCCACCGGTTCCGTCGACCCCACCGAAGAAAAAGGTAAGCGGGGTCATGGTCATGCTCGGCAGGATGGTTAGACCTGCAAAAGCTCGCGGCGGCAGCGGGTTGGTGACCATTGGCATAAGTTGCCAGCTTCGAGACTCGCCGGGATTGACGGCTTGGAACTGCCACGAATCGGGCTGCACCACACCACCGGCACCTAGTCCTTGGACGACGAGCACTCGGTCGGCTGTGGGATCTGCGACCATCTGAGGCTGGCGTGGTCCGGGACTCATCGCGCTCATCGAACGTTGCCAGGTATTGTCGGTGAGGCTGTATTCCCAGGTGTCGCTGAGCGTTTGTTCGCCACTTACGACTCCGCCAAACATGACCAGCGTCGTCGGTGCTGCTAAGGGAACCGCCACGAGGCCCGCTCCGTATCTAGGCTCGGGACCGACGAATGGGAGTTTGGTGACATCACGACCCAGCGTGACGACGACTCGTTTGTGCTCACCAGCGGCCAGTGTCTCGATGACGGTTCCGCGCATCGTTGGGACGGCGGCAAGCTCGGCGATGACATCGACTTGCGCGTTGCCACCATCGCCTAGGTTGAGGCCGAAGACGATCGGGAAGCTGCTCGCAGCGTTGGCGGTCGCGGCAAAGCCCTTCTGCTGTTTGTTGCCACCATTGAGGCTGTAGATCGAGCGGATGAGGTCGATCTTGGCGTCCCCTGGCGACTCGACCTGGATGGTCAGACAGGTTGAACTCTGACCTTCGCAGGGATCAACCGGGCTACAAGCTGGAGAGGTGGCAATGAGGGCCGAAAAAAGACCACAAAGCGGCAATCCCAGTCGGTACGCAGCGTGACTCATGGATTCACCGGATTAAAGACCGTGGTAGTGGGACCTTTGGTCCCAAAGTAGACGCCTAGACCAATCACAGTGCCGAGGACGATGGCTCCACCTGCGGCACCTGCAATGATCAGCCAGGTCTTCTTAGAGATCGGCTGCCGCTCAGGCTTGGCCACATGACCTTTCGGCGGTGGTTCGGACGCGACTTCCACCGGGTAGGTTTCCAGCGTCGCAATCTGAACTTTGGGTGCAGCCTGCTTTTCCAGCGTCGCGACCGTTTCTTCCACCTCAGCTCGGTTGGCCGCCGTCGGCGCATCGCTCAGGTAGCGTTTGTAGTACGTCAGCGCCTGGTCGCTTCGCCCTGCCTTGTTGTGGGACTGCGCGATGTTAAAGAGGAACACCGGCTGCGGCAGCGATTTGTAGCAGAGCTCAAACTGTTCGATCGCCAAGTCCCACTCACCTTTTTTGTAGTGAGAGGTGCCTTGTTCATAAGCCTTTTTGGCGGTTGCTTTGGCTGCTGCCGTTGGTGGCTCTGCG
>CALLYL010000133.1 GCA_937859535.1 uncultured Myxococcales bacterium | reverse complement strand
CGTTTGAGGATCTCTTGCAACACTCCCTCGGCAGGTTGTAGCAGCCCACTTGCGTCCCGCTTCGACAAGCGTTGCGCAAGCTCCAGCAGCGCCAGCAAAGAGGCGTTCCGGACCTTATCATTGCCGTCGGAAACGCTCTCTAGCAGCACGGTCATCGCGGTTCGCTCGTTGCGTCGTCCCAGCGATTGCGCCGCCGCCAGCCGAATGTCGACGGAGCTATCCTGCATCGCCCCCGCGCGCAACGGCACCGCCTGACTCGACGGCAGATCGCCGAGCACTTGCAGCGCGAGCAGTCGTCTTTGCTGCGAACCCGATCCCAGCTCACCTTGGGCCCAGCTAAGGCTCGCGGTCGTGAGCAGCCCCGGATCACCGCTGGCGAGGCGCAAGATCGCCGCCGCCGCCATCTGCCGCACCGTGGGCGTCACCTTGTCCCCAAGCAGTGGTCCCAGCACTTTGACCTGAGGCAGATCGCCGCTCTTGCCGACACCCTCGGCCGCGAGCTGACGGCCCGCCGGGACGCCAAATTCGTTGGCCAGGATCGGCTGGAACACTGCGAGTAGCTGCGGTTCCTCGGGGTTGGACAGGCGATTGGCCGCGAGGAGCTGTTCTTGCCCGCGCTTTTCGGCCAGCATTCGCAGCTCTTTGCGCGCCCCTTCGTCACCTAGCTCGGACAGTCGAAACATCGCTTCGAGCTTCTGTTTGCGGCTGGACCCGGCGTCCATCTTGGCTTGCAGCTCGACCCGCGCCGGTTCCTCGCCGAGCTTGGCCAAGCACTGCAGGGCCGAAAAATCCTCATCATCGCGTAGGCCGTTGTGGTTGTGGAGCTGCGCCAGCACCGGCTTCGACGTCTCATCGCCTAGCTCACACAGATAGAGCGCAGCTTGCTTTTGCACCTGCGGCTCTTTGGAACTGAGGGCTTCGACCAGGATTTGATGACCGGTGCTGTTGGCGAGCAGTGACAGCGCCATGGCGGCGGCGAGTCGAACTTCGCTAGGTCCGGTCAGGGCCTTCGTAAGGGCCGCTTCGGCTTGCCGATCCCCGAGTGCGCCCAGTGCCAGCGCGGCGCGGACTCGCACCGGTCCCGCCGCGTCCCCGAGCAGTGCCTCAAGCTGCGGTCGTAGGCCGGGATCGCGGGTCTGCGCCAGGGCCGTTGCCGACATCGCTCTCAGGGGCGCATCGTCGCCGCTTGCATACTCCCGCACCACCGTCAGCGCCCGCTGCCGCAGCTCGGCCAGCTCTTCCGGGGTAATCGCCACTTGACGCTGCCGTTCGCGCAGAAGCAGGAAGCTGGCACCGCCACCGGCCACCAGGAACGTCAGCAGCAGCGGGAGCAGCACCCACAGCGGGATCTTCTTGCCCGCGATCCGGATGTGCGTGCCCGCTTGGGTCTTGCTCAGCGCCTCGGCAATGTGGGCAGGTAGCGCAGTATCACCCCGTGCCAAGAGCCGTAGCTCGATCTCTTTTTCCAGCGCTTCCGCCACGGCGCGCATGTTCGGGAAGCGTGCTTCGGGCGTCTTGGACAAAAGCCGCGCCACCAGGGCATCGAGCGATGGGGTGCTCCCCGAGACGCGCTTGCTGAGCAGCGGAGGCTTCGTCGAGATGTGATGCTGAAGCATCTGCCCAATGGTGGTCGCATCGAACGGCAGATCACCCGAGATCATCTCGTACAGGATCACCCCGAGCGCGTACTGATCGACGCGGAAGTCGACCTCGTGACCCAGCGCCATCTCCGGGGCCAGATAGGCCGGCGTTCCCATCAGCGTCCCCGGCATGGTCTGCGCCGAGATTTTCTGTTCCGAGACGAGGCTTATATCCTCTTGCGAGTTTCGCTTCCGAGCGATCGGGGCCTCGCCCGTCGCCTTGGCGATACCGAAGTCCACAATCTTGACGTTGTCTTTTTTCCCATCCTGTTCGAGGAGAAACACGTTCTCCGGTTTCAGGTCTCGGTGGACGATGCCAAGGTCGTGGACGGCTTGGAGTCCGTGCGCGATCTGCGCAGCGATGCGACAGGCGCGCATCGGGTCCAGCCTGCCCTCGGCAATCACCGAGGCCAGCGTTGGGCCGCGCAAAAGCTCCATGACGATGTAGGAGCGTCCGTCGGGGAGCACGCCAAAGTCGGACAGAAAGACGGTGTTCGGGTGGTTGATCTGCGAGGCAAGCTGCGCTTCTTGGAGGAACCGCCGCTGATACTCCTCGTTTTGCGCGATCAGCAGCAGCTTGACCGCCAGCAGCTTCTCTAGCGAGATGTGGCGCGCTTGGTAGACGACGCCCATGCCGCCTTGGCCGAGGACACACTGAATCTCGTAGCGCTCGCCGATGATCTTGCCGATAAGTTCGTGTGCGGGATCAGCCACTCCGGCATCTGATAGCTCACCGGGGATGGTGGGGTGATCGCCAGGCCCGAGCGTGCTGTCGAACGCGGCCTTTTTGGGCGCACCGTGGCAGATATGTGGCATGTCCTCTTCGAGGACTTGACCGCAGTCTGCGCAGACCGCCTCATCCCGAGGGAGCGCTTGGTTCGACATGGGAAGCCTGGTCTCATGTTAACAGATCGGACCGGCTTCCTCGTAGGACGGATTTTGCCGTGGAAGCAGGATAGGCGTTTGTGACAACGCCGAACAGAACGTAGCAGCCGAGGTCCGCAGTAGTTCTGGGCGGTGTTGTTACAGGCTCATCACGCCGATCCACGGCAGGTTGCGGTAGCGCTGCTTGTAGTCGAGGCCATAGCCGACCACGAACAGGTCGTCGATGGTGAAGCCGATGTAGTCGATCGGCACCTTCTTTTTGGTACGACTCGGCTTGTGGAGCAGCGAACAGATGCGAATCGACGCTGGATGGCGGGTCCGCAGGTTGTCGAGTAGGTAGCTCATCGTCAGGCCGGTGTCGACGATGTCTTCGACAATCAGGATGTCCGAGCCCTCGATCGGGTTCGACAGGTCCGAGGTGATGCGGACCACGCCCGACGTCACCGTCTCATCGCCGTAGCTCGACAGACCCAAGAACTCACAGGTCAGCGAGGATCCGGGGAGGCCGAGCGCCACTTGCGCGTTGTAGATGGCTCGCGCCAGGTCGGCGGCGAACACAAAGCTGCCCTTGAGCACCGTGACCAGGGTGAGCGGTCGTCCGCCATAGGCAGCGGCGATTTGTTGGCCCAGCTCGCGGATGCGCAGGGCAATCTGCTGCTCGGTAAAGAGCGGGACAAGCTTCGGCTCGACAAACGACTCTTGTTCGGACATTGCGCGCTCCTTACACAAACGAGTTGTTGAGCACTTCGCCCAGGCCACCACCGCCCGGCACGATGTACTGGTGGTCGGTCAGCCCACGCTCGCGGTCCCAGTGGGTTCCGGGCACCGTCTCGAGCACATCGTCATCCGACAGGCCGCGATCGAGCCGCAGCGCGTAGACCTGGACCTCGGGGTGGTTGCGGGTGACATGGCGTAGGTACTCGGGGGTTACGATCAGATGGACGGCGATCACCTTGGCGGGGGTGCCCACGACCTCTTGGCGGTAGTGGTGCAGCACGCGGCTGACCGTCGATCCAGTGGCACCCATCGGATCGGGTACCAGCACCATCGCCCCATCGACCGGCCCCCCGATCTTCGAGGCATACAGCCCGGCGCCGGTGACGTGGCCCTCTTTGTCGAGCGTCCGCCCGAGCGCCAGGTGATCCTGCCGCACCCCAGCGGGCGACAGCACCTGATTCAAAAAGTCGTAACTTACCTGAGAGGGCAAAAGTCCCGCTCGCGCCAGCGCCACCACCACCGCTGATGTCCCTTGGGCGATGACCTCGCCTTCGTAGACACCCTGCGGTACGTACTGGATCATGCGCGTCGGGATGCTCGCCAGTTCACGGGGGAACTCGGCGGCGACGACCTCGTGGACCAGCATCCGGTATAGCTCGACGATGAGTCGGCTGACCTCGGGCTGCACCACGTCGCGGTGACAGAGCTTGGCGAGCAGTGACAGCGCCAGCGGGTCGCGCAAGATATGCACCGACGGACCGTAGCGATGTTCGAGCTCACAGGGACGATAGCTACAGGACTGATATTGGCGATCGGCTGTCATGGCGGCGCGGACTCTAGCCGACCCGCCCCGCGCTGTGCAATGCCCCGCCAGCGCCTGTTACCGGACTGTCACATCGGGCAGCAGGAGACCATCCGATGACCGCCGCGTAGGGTCCGACCCAAAGAAGTGGACAAGCGAGAGTCCAGCGCGGTGGGTCCGACCCAAAGAGGGGAACCATCCGATGACCGCCGCGTAGGGTCCGACCCAAAGAGGGGAACCATCCGATGACCGCCGCGTAGGGTCCGACCCAAAGAAGTGGACAAGCGAGAGTCCAGCGCGGTGGGTCCAACCCAAAGAGGGGGACATTTGAATGACCCCTGCGCCCACCCTACATCGGGTAGACGGCGTCTTTTTGGTCGGGGATCGGGCCTTGGGCTTCGTCTAGGCAGGGTCCGGCATTGCCAGCGGCGCTTGTGCAGGCGGTGGTCGAGCACGGATACATCGCGGCCTGCTGCGGCTTCGGATCGATGAACATCGGGTTCACCAGGTAGCGGTTGCCGTAGTTGGCGTAGGCGTTGCACATCAGCTCGGCCTTGTTGCGGTTTAACACCAGCTTGAGCTGGGTCGCATCGCGCACAAAAGCCACGTCGGTGTTCGAGTCTCCAGCCGCGAAGATCTGGCGCTTGTCCTCGGGGCGCTGGTTGACGGCAGTGGGGCTTGAGTCCCCGTAGATCGCCTTGTTGACCCAGCAGCGCTTGCCGTCGATGTACGGCATGATCGAGTTGCCCTCGAAGATCGCCGCGCCGTTGTTTTGGCCGTCGGGCACATCGCCGCAGCCTTGCAGGTTGTAGGTCTGCTTGCCGCTCGGATCGAGCACCATCCGCACGCCGACGATGTGGTCTGTGGGCAGGCCGACGCTGGCCGAGAACGCCCGCACCACCGGCTCGCTGGTGGCGGTGATGACCCACACGTCGATGCCGTTGTCCCGCATCGCGCCGATGAGGTCTTTCATCTGGTCATAGACGCGCAGATAGGCATTGACCTGGCGGCTGCCGATGGTCTGGGTTGCGTCGAGCTTGGCGGCGAGGGCCTCGGTGATGGCGTCTTTGGCCAGGAGCGAGATCTCCGCCGGGCTGTACCCCGCTTGGAGCTGCACCGCCCAGGCATAGGTTGGTTCCATCCGGCGGTAGTCGTAGCCAGAGAACGCCGGAAGGCCAGCGGTGCCCTTGTTGTCGAGGTAGACCGACAGGATTGCATCGGCGCAGGCGACTCCCTCGGGCTTGCCGGTCGGCAGCACCTCGCCGGGATTGGCCAAGCTGTCACACGCCTTCAGCGCGGCCAGGCCATTGGGCGTCATGATGAAGCTCGTCCGGCGCCAGTTCTTGTCCGGCGGCTGGAAGACCTTGTTCATCTTGAGCATCCAGAACAGCGTGATGTCACCGACGTCATTCTTGATGACCGTGTTGTCCCAGTCGAACAGCGCGATCGGCTTCTTGCTTGCGTCATAGCCTGCGCTGCCCTTGCCGTGCGCATCGAGAAACGCATCGAGCCGCTTGCGGTTGTCGCCCCACCAAGCCAGCGCGGGATCCAGATGGCGTGGCTGGTAGGTGGCCATGTCCGGGTTGCCCTCCGCTGGAATCGGTGGATCGCAAGACCCGATGAGCGGCAGACACAGCGCGAACAGACAGCCAGAAAGGCGGGAGCGGATCATCGCAGACCTCCGTCGAAAGCTAAGCGTTGGCCAGAGCATAGTCGCCGAGATTTGATAAGCCAAGAAACCTAGCAGTATCTTCTCCGTGTGAGCGCAGAACGGACCCAGAGCTTTGGCAAGAGCCTCTTTCTTGGTGACTTGAGAGAGGAACTCGTCTTCCCTTTTCCCCAGCTACCTCCCGCCGAGCAGCGAAGGCTTGCCAAGTTACTCGATGAGGTACGCCGCTTCGCCAGACAGTCCATCGATGCCCGCCGCATCGACACCGAAGCCCAGATTCCCGCCGAGGTCGTCGCCGGACTGAAACAGCTCGGCCTGTTTGGGATGATTGCCCCAAGCGACGTCGGGGGCAGCGGCTTGTCGCTGTCCGCAACCTGTCGAGTGCTCGATCTGCTCGGGTCATTTGATAGCTCGGTGGCGATGCTGGTCGCGGTCCACCTGGGGTTTGCGGTGCAGGCGATCCAGCGGTTTGGTACCAAGTCGCAGCGGCAGCGCTTTCTACCCAGGCTGTCGAGTGGCGAAAGCCTGGGGGCGTTTGCCCTGAGTGAGCCGCTGGCGGGCAGTGATGCGGCAGGGATTCGGGCGCGAGCCGTGCCCTGCGAAGGCGGTTTTCGACTTCATGGCACCAAGGTCTGGGTCCAAAACGGCGAGCAGGCCGACCTGCTCATCGTCTTTGCCCAGACGACCGTGCATCGCGATGGGGCTGACCTCGATCGCATTACCGGCTTCATCATCGACAAACGTACCGACGCCGGCATCATTGTCGGCAAGAGCGAGCGCAAGCTCGGCCATCGCGGCAGCTCGACGCCCGCGATCTACCTGGAAGACGTGTTTGTGCCGTCCGATCGGGTGCTCGGGAGCATCGGCGGCGGCTTCAAGGTGGCGATGGAAACCCGTCAGCAAGGACGACTGCTGGCGGCGGCAGCCTGTATCGGTACCACCTGTGAGCTTTTGCGGCTGCAAGTGCAGCAGGCGACCAGTCGGCGGCAGTTCGGACGGGTGATTGGCACGCTCGGGATGGTCAAAGATCAGGTGGCGCGGACGGCGGTCGACTTATACGCGAGCGAATCGGCGCTGTACTTGACCACTGGCCTTCACGATCTTGCGCAGCGTCGGTCCGAGCTTCAGCTTGATACTTCGATCGAGGCGGCCTTTTGCAAGGTGCTGGCCGCCGAGACGCTGCATGCGGCGGCGGTGTCGTCGATGCGACTGGCGGGTGCCACCGGACTGCTCGATTCGTATCCCTACGAGCGACTGCTGCGTGACAGCCAGACCTACCTGGTGTTCCCCGGTACCCACGAAGTTCTGCGCGCCTACATTGCGCTCAGCGGCATGCGGGAGCCGGGAGAGCAGGTGGGGCGACTGTCCGATGTGCTCAAGCGGCCGCTGCGTGGTTACGGGATGGTGGTCGATTCGCTGATCGAAAAGGTGCGGACCGCAGCCTATGGTCGAGCGATGCTGACCCGGCATCATCCGCAGCTCAAGCGCGAGGCGGTGCTCATCGAAGATGCCACCGAGGCGTTTGCCAAAGAGGTCGATCGCGTGGTGCGTCGTCACGGCCAAATGCTCCCGGAGATGCAGTACGTGCAGCGGCGGGTGGCGGATGTCGCGATGGATTTGTATGCGATGTGTGCCTGTGTCGCCCGAACCTCGCTGTCCCTGGCCGAGCGCGACGCCCGCCATGCCAAAGGCCGGGCCGGGCACAGTGAAGCGGCCGGTCAGATCGACACCGCCGATCGCCAGCTTCGGCTATGTGCCGCGTTCTGCGGCAAAGCGGCGCGGCGAATCGAGCAGACCCTGGCCCGTTTTGGCCAAAATGATGACGAGCTGATGAAGACCATCGCCGACGATTGCTACCTCGATCGGCCCTATCCGCTCGACGCCTTGCTCGTCAAAGACTCCGAGTAGCCAGAGCCGAGGCCTAGTTGGCTTGGGGCTGATTCCAGCCTCAAAGAAACCGCACTTGGACTGCGACATCCGCTAGAAATGCCCGGTTTGCGGTTAACATAAACAGGAGTTTCCCTTGGTCACACGCGCCCAACACCCCGCTCTGCCTGACGATTCTCGAGTCGATTCCCAGGTCGAATCTCGTGTCGACCACTGCGGCGTCGAGGCGTCTTTGCCGCTTGGCGTGGTGCGAGTGCGGAGCGGCGCGCAGCTCCCGGTATACAAGACTGCCGAGGCTGCGGGGATGGACCTGGCCGCCTGTCTTCCCGATGGCGAAGTCCTCACCTTGGCATCGCTTGAGCGCTGTTTGGTGCCCACCGGGTTGCGGATCGCGATTCCGCGTGGCTTCGAGGGGCAAGTTCGGCCTCGCTCGGGGTGGGCGCTCAAGGAAGGCGTGACCGTGCTCAATAGCCCTGGCACCATCGACAGTGACTATCGCGGCGAGGTCGCGGTGATCCTGGTCAACCTGTCGTCGCAGCCGGTGCAGATTCGACACGGTGACCGCATCGCTCAGCTCGTGATTGCTCCGGTGGCGAGGGTTACCCCCGTCGAGCTTCGCGAGCTCGATGACACCATTCGGGGCACCGGTGGCTTTGGCCACACGGGTCGGAGCTGACGATGGCGGCTCCACTTTTCCGTCGCGGCGACGTGATCTGCCAAAAATACTACGTCCTTACCAAGAGTGGTGAGGCGGCCCTGTGGGTCGGCTATTTGGCATGCACCGTCGATACCCAGCAAGCGGCGGAAGGTCGGGGCGAGGTTCCTGAGCCAGACTTATTGATCAAGGTGGTGCGGCCCGAGCTGCTGGAGTCGGTCGGTGCGGCCGAAAAGCTGGTGCGCCACCTTCAGCAGTTCAAAGAGCTGTCGCATCCATTTTTGGCGCAGGTTGTCGATGTCCGCGTGCTCCCAGAGCAGTCTACGGTGATGGTGGTGGAGGTCGCACAGCTAGGCCAAGGTGGGCAAGGCGTGCTGCTCGACCGCATGGCGGCGTTCCGACAAAAAGAAGGTCTGCCACTGTCCGACGTGCTGCAAATTGTTGATCAACTGGCCGAGGCGCTGTCGTTTTTGCACGAACAGGGCCGCTGTCATGGTGATCTGCGACTGGATTCGGTGCTGCTGAAGACCGATGGCGTGCGTCTTGGCGATGTCGGATTGGGCGTGGGCCTGCCGCGTGAGCCGTTTTTGCTCCATCTTGGCAACGTGGGGCAGATGGACTCGGTTGCGCCGGAGCTGCATGCCGGGCGTCCTCCCAACGTTCGAACGGATGTGTTTGGGCTGGCGCGGATCATGCGCAGCTTGCTCGACCTGGGGGACAACTGGTCGATCATTCGCGACTCGAACCAACTGTTGGTCGAGGTGATGACGCGGGCGCTGTCTTCGGAACCGATGGATCGGCCTCCGACCATCGCAGCCCTCATCGGTGAGCTAGAGCAGGCGCTTCAGCCGGTCTCGGAAGCCCCCACCGCACCCCCGGATGAGTCAGTCGTTCCACCGTCTTCGGGCAGCGGCTCGGGCAGTGATGGGCCCGCCTCGAATGACTCGACGGGATCTCGATCCTCGCGGTCTTCGATGTCCTCGCCAAGCGGAGAGTTTCCGCCGGGCTCGGTGCTGGTAAGCTGGCGGGCGTTTGCTGTGACCGTGCTGTTGGCCGCTGTGGTCGGGGCGCTGCTCGCGGTCGCGGTCATGCTGCTCAGACGTGCCAGCGCTTCTGACAGTATCAAGTCGATATCAGGGCCGCCCGTTACCTTGCACAAGACGTTTCGTCCCTCTCACCCATAGAGCGTATGCCGATGCGATTCATTGCCGGCCTTTTTGCCGTCCTCGTCCACCTCGTGTGTTCGACAGCGGCTCAGGCCAACAGCCCTTTTGATCAGGAAGTCAGTCACAGGCGGCAGCGCTTTGCGACGGAGTCGGCTCGTCCGAACTCAGCCTCGGCGGTGGTGCCGGTCTTGGGTCTATCCGAGCTGTGGGACCAGGTCACCGACCGGGCGCTGCTTCGCGAAGCGCTCGCGGAGATGGGCCAGCCACGGTCCACGGTCTCCGAGCTGGTCCGTGCCGAAGCCAAGTGGCATGAGCAACTGGTGCGGCGCCATGTGGGAGATCAGTCCGGGGCCAAAGATGCGCAGCGGCAGCTAGGGCTGCTTTCCTCGTTTGCCGTGGTGGGTCCGTTCGACAACGATGGTCGCAAGGGCCATCAAGCGGTGTATCCGCCCGAGATCGAGAAGGCCGCTCCCGGTGTGGCGACCCGCTATCCCGGCAAAAGCCCAGCTCTGCCGGTGTCGTGGCGGGTGATTCCAGAGTCACAGCTCGCCCGAGACGGCAGCATTCCGCTCGATGCGTGGCTGCGGCCCGAAACGGAGGGCACGGCGTACGCGCTCACCTATGTCAAAAGTGCGACGCGACAGACCGTGGCGGTGCGGGTCGGGTCCAGTGGTGCGGTGAAGGTGTTTGTCAACCAAGGTGCGCCGGTGGTCGACAGAGACGTATATCGCAAGCTGCACCTGGACCAGGAGGCCGGCGCGGCGACGCTTCTGCCTGGCTGGAACCGAATTTTGGTCAAGGTTTCATCGCAGAGTGGTCGCTGGGCATTTGTGCTGCGGCTGACCACGCTGGATGGCAAAGCGCTGCCCGGGCTACAGCACAGTGCCTCGCCACCCGCCGATGGCTGGATATTCCCCGTGGCGGTGCCGGTGGTTCAGGCCAAGCCGGTCGATTTGCTGGCTGGGCTGCGGGCACGGGTGCCCAAGCAAGCGGCGGGCAGTCCGCTTGTGGCCCAGCGCAGCGCGGCGCTTTTCGACCTGGGACTCTATTTGCATCATGTGCAACCGGGCGATCCCGAGCAGCATGAGGCAGAGGCGGTGCTGTCGGAGTCGGTGGCGCTTGCGCCGAGTCGGCGTGGCTATCGGCTGCTAGCGACGGTGACGGAGGATGATAACAAGCGGCGGCTGGCCATCGAGGCGGGCATTGCGCTGCCGGGGAACGAAGAGCCGGACGAGCGGGCGCGACTGCTCGTCGAGCAAGGAACCGAGTGCGAGCAGTCGTCGCGGCTGCAACGGGCCGAGCAGATGTTTACCGAGGCAGAGCGGTTGGCACCGAGCCTGTATACCGCCAGCTTGGGACTGGCTCGCATCGCGCAGAGTCGAGGCATGCCGAGCATCGGTTATAAGCGGATGATGTCGCTCGTGCAGTCGGCACCCTCGATGCTGACGCTTCGGGCCCATGCCGAGATGCTGGCGCGGCTAGGTCGGCAGAGCGAAGCCGAGTCGGCCTATCTGGCGATTCTCAAGCAGCAGCCGGACGATGACGAGGCGCTACGCTATCTGGTTGCGCGACGACGAGCAGCCGGAAAAATCGAGGAAGCAGTGGCCTTGCTCCAGCAGCTTCAGTCGATCAAGCCCGATGCGTTCTATCCGCTGCGCGAGCGGCTCGATATCTTGGAAGGGTCGGGGCAGACCGAGGCGGCGCTACAGCTTATCTCGTACGCGATGCCCCAACTCGTTGGGGATGCCGAGTGGTTCGAGCGGCGCGGTCGCGTGCTCACCAAATTGGGACGGACCGAGCTGGCGGTCGCATCGTATCGGCGGGCACTGGAGCTAAAGCCACAGAACCCGACGCTGCGCGAGTATTTGCAGGTGCTCGATCCGGCGGCGCGGTCAGCCGATGATCTTCAGCGACAGTTCCAAGTCGACATCGATGCACTACTGAAGCAGCCTCGGCCCAAGGTGAAGGCGGGCGACAGTGCGCGAGTGCTGCTCGATCAAAAAGTGGTGCGCATTCACGCCAACGGTCTGTCCGAGGAATACACCCAGCGAGTGGTCGAGATCCTCGACGACAATGGCAGCCGCGACTATGACGAGATAGGGGTCAGCTACGCACCGGACACTCAATCGATCCAGGTCAAGACCGCCAAAGTCATCAAACCGAGTGGAGAGGTAGTCGAGAGCGTCTCGCAGAGTGAAAGTGATGCCTCGGAGCCTTGGTATGGCCTCTACTACGATTTGCACGCGCTTTCGATTCGCTTCGATGGGTTACGTCCCGGGGACGTGGTGGTCGTCGAGTATGTCCGCTCGGATGTGGGGCGACGCAACCTGTTCGCGGACTACTTTGGCGATGTGCAGTATCTGCAAGAAGGCATCCCGGTGCTGGAATCCCGCTATGTCTTGACGCTGCCCGAAGAGGATCTGCGCCGTCGGCCGCTGTACTTCAACCAGCCGCGCCTTCCCGCCGAAGCGACCTTGACGCGCACCGATGAGACACGAGGCAAAGATCATGTGATTCGCTTTGTCGCGCACAACCTGCCGCGCATCCACGACGAGTCGGGCCGACCGGGCTTTGCGGAGCTGTCGTCGTACATTCACGTCTCGACGTACAAGACCTGGGAAGACGTCGCCACCTGGTATAAGGGGCTGATTGCGGAATCGCTACAGCCCTCGGCAGAGGTGAGCCGCGCTGCTCAAGCCGTCGTGGCCAACATCCCAGCAGCCGATGAGCTGGGCCGTATTCGGGCTCTGTACGACGAGGTGGTCCGGCGCACCCGCTACGTCGGTCTAGAGTTTGGAATCCAAAGTCACAAGCCCTACAAGGTCTCGCAGGTCTGGGAGCGCAAGTTTGGCGACTGCAAAGACAAGGCAGCGCTGCTTCACGTGATGCTAAAAGAGGTCGGAATCGATAGCTCGATGGTGCTGGCCCGGACCACCAAGGGGGGCAATATCGATCCGGAACCGGCGTCGCTGGCGGTGTTCGACCACGCGATTGTGTACGTGCCCAAGTTCAACCTGTTTCTCGATGGCACCGCAGAGTTTTCGGGCTCGATGGAGCTGCCGATGATGGACCAGGACATCATGGTGCTGGTGGTGTCGGACTCGCAGCCTCCGTCGCTCGGCAAGGGACACCTGGCGCGGACGCCGGTACTGCCGTCGCATCAGAGCACGACCCGGCGGGTGCTGTCGGTGCAGCTCGATGAATCGGGACGGGCCAAGGTCAGCGAACAGCTCACGGTGTCGGGTCAGAATGCGCATCGCTTGCGCGATCACTTCCAAAATCCGTCGTCCCAAAAAGAGCGCTACGAAAAGTCGTGGAATGAGTATTTCCCCGGGGCGCAGGCGCTCCACGTGGATGTGCCGGGCGTGCTCGATCTGGAGAAACCGGTGACGCTTCGCGGTGAGTTGCAAGTGCCGAAGTGGGGTCGTCCGCCGAGTGGGACGGGCGCTCCTGGTTCGCTGATGATGCGACCGCTCGGACGGGAACCGGATCTGTTGCGCACCTACGCTCGGCTGTCGAGTCGTCGCTATGATCTGGTGCTGGGCTTTGCCTGGCTTGCCCAAGACGAGGTCACGGTGCATTTGCCCTCGCGCTTGGCGGTGCAGCGCTTGCCTGAATCCCGTGCCGTCGAATCACCCTTTGGCCGATTTACCCTCAGCATTGAACAGCATCCCGGTAAGAGCGGCATCGCAGTCACGGCCAAGTCGGAGCTGCGAATGGACCGTCACCGAGTGAGCGCCAGCGAATATCCGGCGTTCCGAAAGTTCCTGTCCGATGTCGACAGCGCGCTCTCTCAAGAGCTTCTGGTGGGCCGTGAGTAAAAAAAACCTACTTCCCGTCGCGCTGGCACTCGTTATCGGTTGTGGCCCAGCGTCACAGATTTCCGGCACAGACCGTTATCTGACCAGTCCGCCGCTCGCCGAGCAAGTCGCAGCGCTAAAAGACAAGGTCGCCCACAGCAAGCAGCCCGACGCGATGCTGCTGCGAGAGCTGGGCCTGGCTCTGCTGGTGTCGGGCGATAGCCAAGGTGCTGAGTCGCAGCTAGAGCGAGCGCTCAGCCAAGGCCAGACGGACAGTCTGACCTATCTGGGGGCAGCGCTGGCGGCGCAGGAAAATGGCCAGCCGCGACGGATGCAGCAAGTGCTGCTGACGTTCCTGGAACAGCATGTGAAGAAGGAGCGGACCGAGGACGCGTGGGCACCGGCGGTGGCCGAGCTAGCGGCGCATCGGCTGCTCGCACAGGGGGTTGGCGGGACCGGCAAGAGCGATGACAAGCAACTGCTCGATCGGCTGCTTGCGATTTGGCAGCAGCGGGGACGATTGCCCGCCGAAAGCCAGCAACTCTTGGCGGCACTCCTGGGTCAACAGCTTCGGCTAGGTGGTGATGAATCGCTCGCGAGCCGCCTGGATATCGAGCGTGGCTGTCCGCCGATGCTCTACGTCAGTGGTCCTCATGGGCACCTGCCTATGCTCGATGTACTGTCGGCCCTACCAGGAGATGATCCCCAAAGTGATCCGGCCCGTGGCAGCTATCGGCAGCGCAGCGGCTCCGGCTGTAGTGTGACGGTGCAAGGGCTGCCCGGTCAGCCCGGTGTGTTTTTCGTTCACTCGTTTTTGCATAGCTCGGGCACGCAGCCGGTTCCGCTGACGGTCGAGACCTCGGGGACACCATGGGCGCTGTATATCGACGGGCAACGGCACTACCTGGATAGTGAGCCGGTCGGTCGGCGCTATCTGACGCTGACGCTGCCAGCGGGCGCGCACGCGGTCGGGATCAAGCTGGGCGTGAGTGGATCGAACCATGTCCAAATGGCGATTCCAGGCGTGCAGTTCTTCGATGGCGAGCCACTGAAGGCACCGGCATCGACCATCGCAGGCACCGGGGTGACGGTGACGGAGCGCTCATTGTCCCCGCTGCCGATGGCCGAGAGCCGCTGGCAAGGGGCGCTGCGGGCACTTCTGCGGATGCAGCAGTCCTATTTGGCGGGTCGTCCCGACGAAGGGATCACCATCGCGAGCGAACACCTTGAGCAGACGCCTCACTTTGCGGCGCTGCGGACGCTGTATGCGGGGCTGCTCCTCGACGATCGGAGTCGGCCCGAGCGGCTGGCTCGGGATCGGGCGCGGTCGCAACTGAAGCTGGCACTTGCGCACAGTCCCAAGCTTTTATCGGCCCGGCTATCGCTGACGCGGCTTTTGTTGCAGGACGAAAAGCCTGCGGTGGCCCAAGAGGTCTTGGCGGGCCTTCCCGATGGGGTCGAGAAAACGTGGCAGACCGCGCTGTTGCGCCACCGGATTTTGAAGACACGCGGGTTTGTGGTTGAAGCGGAAGCAGCTTTGGCAGAGGCGATCCAGCTTGGGCCGACCGCCTGTCCGACCCTCGAAAGCCTTCATGACTTTCGGCGCGAGCTGGCCGATGACCGGGGGTCGCTTCAGGCGGCTCAGGCGCTCGCTGCGTGCAATCCGTATGCGGACCGCTGGGCGGATGCGCTGCTCGATGGCGGACGGTTGCCAGAGGCCCAGCGCGAGTTTGAGAGGCTGCTCCAGCTTGAGCCCGATAGTCAGCCTTGGCTGCGCGGGCTGTCACGGGTGCTGCTTGCTCGACGGGATCTTGGGGCGGCGACGAGTACGCTGCTCAAGCTGCGCGAGCTGTCACCTCGGAGCGTCAACCTGTACATCGACCTGGCCAACCTGTACGTCGAGCGAGGCCAGCCCGAGACGGCGCTTCAGACGATCAAGCGAGGCCTTTCTGAAGTTCCCGATTCACCGGAACTGGCCAAAGCGCTACATGCGCTCGGGCAGCGGGACTCGATTGATCCCTATCGCATCGATGGCAAGCAAGTGGTGCGCGAGTTTGAGTCCCGTCACGGCGTCTACAGTGGCGAGAGCGCGGTGCTGCTCCTCGACCGAACCGTGATGCGGGTGTTTCCCACGGGGGCCCGGCTGACCCTGACCCACAACATCATTCGGGTGCTCACCAAAGAAGGCATCGAGCGCTTCGGCGAAGTCCATATTCCCGATGGTGCAGAGGTGTTGACGCTGCGGACCATCAAGGCCGACGGCACCACCCGTGAGCCCGAAGAGATTCCCGAAAAAGAGAGCATCTCGGCCCCTTCGCTGGAGGTCGGGGACTATGTGGAATACGAGTACGTCGATCGCGATGAACCCTCGCCGATTGCGGCCAAGGGATTCCTCGGCGACCGGTTCTACTTCGCTTCGGCAGACGCGCCGCTCGATCGCAGCGAGTACTTATTGGTGACGCCCAAGGATCTGCCACTCCAGATCGATCTGCGCGGGCCGGTGCTTGCCGATGGCAAACGTCAGCTTCCGGTGGCGACTCAGACGGTCGAGGGCGATCTGCTCCTCCGTTTCTGGAAACGAGCACAGGTCAGCCGGATGCAGCCCGAGCAGCCGCTCGATCAGGGCCAGGTCGATGACTGGTCACCATCGGTGCGTGTTGGCTCTGG
Source organism: uncultured Myxococcales bacterium (assembly GCA_937859535.1). Lineage (GTDB taxonomy): Bacteria > Myxococcota_A > Polyangia > Palsa-1104 > JAEUJZ01 > JAEUKA01. The sequence goes on along the minus strand of CALLYL010000133.1, from coordinate 2,850 downwards.
GGTGTCGATCGAAGGCTACGTGAACCAGATTCGTGAGCGGCGCTATCGGTCGCTGCGAATGACGGCAGAGCTGCTTGAGCTGGCCCACAAGGTCGCGGGGGCCGCACCAGGGACACCGGAGACGAGCGCGAGCCTGATTGCGCGGGCCCAGAAGCTGGACGAATGGGTTCGCAAGAACATCCACAGCGGCGGGTCGTTCGACGAGTCGGCCAGCTCGATCCTGGCTCGTCGTGAAGGCCGCCGGGATATCCTGCTACTGGCCTTGCTCAAGGCCGCTGGGATTCCGGCAGAGTCGTGGCTGGCTCGGCCCGAAAACAATCCCAAGCTCGAAGGCCCGCTGCCCGATGTGTTGGCTTTTTCGGAGATGCTGATTGCGGTGGCTCCTGACGCTGCGGGGATGCCACTTTTGTGGATAGATCCCTACTTCCGGCATACCCCGACGGGGCTGGTCAGGCCGCTGCTGCGTGGTGCGCTCGCGCTGCGAATTCCCGACGCCAAGAATCAGCCGAAGAACCAGCCAGAGAGTCAGCCGGTGCAAAAGGCCCAGATCGCGCTGTTACCGAGTGGCGGTGTGCCTGAGCGAATGGCCAAGGTGGTGGGCAGCCGTCCCATGCTGACCGACCATCGCCGGGTCGAGATGACCATCGACCTAGAGGCGAGCGGTGGTGGCCAAGTGGTGGTGCGCGAGATCTTGACCGGGCTCCAGGCCAGCGAGTGGCGCGATCAGGTCGAGCACATGGCCGAGGACAAGCTGCGGCAGGCGCTGGAGCAGCGGGCGCTCGGCTATTTCTTCCCGGGGGCGAGCCTGCACGACCTGAAGTATGGGCCGATGGACGACGACAGTGCGGCTCTGACCATCACCTATCGGTTCACCGCACCGCACCTGGCTCGACAGCGGATGAGCAAAGAGGGACATCGTCAACTGGTGCTGCCCGTGCCGTATCCGCTGCTCCTCGGACGGCGCTACGTCACCGCTCCGCAGCGGAAGTTGCCGCTTGTCGTCAGCTACATCACGCCAAACGCGCTGTCCGCCGAGATCAAGCTGCCCGCCGGGGCCAAGGTCGCCCAGCTTGCCGAGCCCGCCGCGCAGACCGGGTTTGGCAATTACAGTCGAACCGTTCGCGCAGAAGGCAACCGCCTGCTGCTTTCCGTCGAGAGCAACATCTCTCGTCAGCGGGTGCTGCCCGACCGCTATCCGGCCTTTGTCGAGTTTGCCGCGCACATTGATCTGGCCGAAGAGGCGTATGCGCTGATTGACCTCGCCAGCCCGTAGCGGCCGGTGCCGGATATGCCAATCCCTCGTGACACCTTCATATTTCTCGGATTAGCATGGTCTTGTGCTTTGTCGTCGTGATGCACTTGCGGGAATTGGGAAGTGGGCGTCGGGACTTGGGCTGTCTCTGAGCCTGCTTGCCTGCGACGCCGAGCTGTATCACGACCTGAGCGAGCGCCATGTCAACGAAGCGCTGTTGTCGCTTCGCCAAGCCGGGATTTCCGCCGACAAGAAGCCGAGTGGCAGAACCTCACGCGGGGCCTCTTACACGCTGACCGTTCCTCGTCACCAAGAAGCGCGGGCGCTGACAAGGCTCGGCGAGCAAGGGCTGCCGGGAATCGAACCGCGTCCGGCGAGTGGTGGCAAGCTGGCATTTTTGCCGTCCGAAGCGCGGACCGAGCAGCTTGCGCAGCGGGAACTCGCACTGAGCGAGACCCTAGAGAGCCTGCCGCAGGTCAGCCACGCTCGTGTGCACCTGGCGTTTGCTGAGCCGGACCCGCTGCTTCCCACCGCGCAGCTTCGCCCGACCGCATCGGTGCTGCTGCGGGTGCGTGGCCCACTCACGCTCAAGCCCGGGGAACTGGCCGAGCTGGTCGCGCACGCGGTGGTGGGTCTTTCTGCCGAAGATGTGACGGTGCTGACCACCCAAGTTGCTTCGCCGGTGCTGCCCGAAGGTGGGGCTGGGGAGGTGCGCAGCCTGCTTGTGCCGGGGCTCGGTGCCTTGTGCGGCCTGCTTGTGGCAACGGTGGTGGCGCTGGCGGTGGCGCTCCGGCGCAGTCGGCGGCGTGAGGACAAGCCCCAAGGGACCGAACATGCACTTCATGCGCTCACGGGCTCATAACGAACCCCTGAGATTTTGATATACGGAGCGGACCATGACAGAAGACCAAGCTGCCACGAGCAGCCCGACCGCGATTGCCCGAATCCTCGTCCCGACCGATCTGTCGGCGTTTTCAGAACAAGTCCTCGACTACGCGCTGGAGCTGGCCAAGCCACTGGGCGCAAGCATCCGCTTGTTCCACACCGCCGTGCAGCCCGATTATGAAGTGCCATACTTGGTCAGCCCCGGCATGCGTGGGGCCGCCGCCGCCATGATCGAAAAGGCCGCCGAGGTCGCGGAGCACATCCGTGCCGAGCTAGAGGCGATCTGTCAGCGCAAGTACGTCTTTGGCGTGAACGTCGAGTACCGCATGGTCGATGGTCGTCCTGCCGAAGCCATCGTGGAACAGGCTGGCGAGATGCACGCCGACCTCATCATCATGGGCAGTCACAGCCGACCTGGCGTTCGCCATCTTCTCCTCGGCTCCGTGGCCGAAAAAGTCCTCCGCAGCGCCCCGTGCCCCGTATTGATAGTCCATCCACGTAGCCGCTAAGCCCGATCCACAACCTGTTCGGAGGGTCTGGACCCTCCTTGACCCCTGTGGTGCATGGGTAAAAGAGGGTAACGACCTGCTTGGACCCCTGCGATGTAGGGGTGAGGGGAGGTCTAGACCAGCCAAAGACCCTGCGGTGTAGGGGTGAAGGGAGGTCTAGACCAGCCAAAGACCCTGCGGTGTAGGGGTGAAGGGAGGTCTAGA
>CALLYL010000132.1 GCA_937859535.1 uncultured Myxococcales bacterium | reverse complement strand
GGCGCGATCTTCTCGATGACCGCGTACAGTTCCCGCATCTTGACGTTCTTGCCAAGCTCCTAGCAGATCGTCAACAGCGACGGTGGAGTGGCGTCGTTCAACCTGATTGGGAAGTGGGTGGGAACAGGTCAGATGGGGGACTTGTCGTTGCCGTGGTGTCGAGTTCCCCACCTCGATGTATGAGCGTGGGCGTTGGTCGATGCCCTGTCTCTATCCACTGCGAAGCGTTCAGCCCATCTGCATTCGAAGGTAGTTGAGCAGGTCAATGCGGGTGATGATTCCGACAAACCTGCCGGCATCGGCCACGACGGCCACCATGTCTTTGGCAAAGATGGGGAGAAGCTCGCTCACTGCGGCATCCGGAGCAATCGTGACCACGCTCTTCACCATCGCGTTGCCCACCGTTTCCGCAAAGCGGGCGGGGTTTTCGTGAACATGCATGAGTAGGTCGGACTCATCGAGGATTCCCACCACGGAATCACCGTTCATGACCGGCAACTGGCTCACTTCAAACAGCTTCATCCGTCGATAGGCGTGTAACAGACTATCGTTCGGACGTAGGGTCACCGTTGATCCCTCGGCATAGCGGCGCACGATGAGATCCACCAGGTTGCCTGTCTTAGGTCGAGACAACAGACCCTGCTCAAAGAGCCAAAAGTCGTTGTACATTTTCGACAGGTACTTGTTTCCCGAGTCACAGACAAAGGTGACGACTCGCTTGGGGGATGTCTGCTGACGACAGTATCGCAGCGCTGCCGCCACCAGAGTTCCCGTCGAAGAGCCGCCCAGGAGTCCCTCTTTGGCCAGCAGCTCGCGGGCGGTCGCAAAGCTCTCTGCATCGCTGATTTCGTAGGCCGATTTGACACGTGACAGATCACAGATCGGAGGAATGAAATCTTCGCCAATTCCCTCCACCAGCCAGCTACCGGCGGGCTTCTGCGGTTTTCCGGTCTTTACTACGTCCACCAAGATGCTGCCTTTGGGGTCGGCGAGCACCATTTCGACATGTGGAGCAACCCGCGAGAAGTAGCGCGATAGACCAGTCAGAGTGCCCCCCGAACCGACGCCAACCACCACGGCATCAAGCATCTGTTTGCACTGTGCCCAAATCTCTGGCCCAGTCGTGGCTTCATGTGCGGCGGGGTTTGCGGGGTTGGCGAACTGATTTACATAGAACGCGCCGGTCTCTTTGGCGAGCCGTTCCGCCACGTCTTGGTAATACTCTGGATGTCCCTTGCCCACGTCGCTGCGAGTGATGAAGACCTGCGCTCCGAGTGCCTTCAGATGCAGAACTTTTTCCTGCGCCATCTTGTCCGGGATCACCAGCGTTAGCTTGTACCCCTTCTGTGCAGCAACCAGGGCCAGACCCAGTCCGGTATTGCCTGCGGTTGCTTCAATCAGCGAGCCTCCCGGTTGAAGTGCTCCGCTTCTCTCTGCCGCCTCAATCATCGATAGGCCGATGCGGTCTTTGATCGAGCCGGTCGGATTCTGGTTTTCGAGTTTGACGAACAGTCGGCAGCAGCCGGTGTCAAGGTTCTTCAGTTCCAAAAGCGGGGTCTCGCCAATGGTGGCCAGCACGGCACCGTCGGATTTCATACAAAGCGCTCCTTGGTTCTGGTTCAGAATGCGACACACTACCACGATGCTCGGCCGTTCAGGCGGACGGTTCAGTGTTCCGATGCCGACATCGTGAAGTGGAGGATGCTTCCGGCACGGAGTTCCTGATGTCGCAACTCACTACTGGTGAGAATCCTCCCATCAAGGGAAACGGCTGTGGCATAGCGCTTCTCGCGGGAGAGTTCTGGCGCTTCGATGACAAAGATGCCACCCGGAACGGCTATCTCGATTCGTGGAAACAGAGGTACTCCGATGATGTAGCGATCACTGCCCACGATGGGATACAGACCCATGGCTGAAAACAGGTACCACGCGGACATGGTGCCTCCGTCATCGTTCCCAGGAAGTCCGGCTGGTCCGTCGCTGTATTGCGTCTCCATCAACCATCGAACCCAGTATCTGGTTTGGTCTGGCTTCCCAGCCATTGCAAACAGATAAGCCGCAGATAGATCCGGTTCGTTGCCCGCCCAGTAGGCATCTGGTCTATCAATTCCTGCGGTCGGTGCGCTTTGATCTGCAGAGGTCCACTCTGTTCGAGTCTGAGTAAACAAGCCCATGAGCTGTAGGAGAAACGCATTCTGTCCACCGATCTTGTCGATGAGTCCTGGCAGATCATGCTCGTTCATCCACATGCTCTGGTGGGCATTGGCCTCGACATATTCGGAACTGTACTTGCGAGCGTCAAACGGCAGAGAAGAGAACGAGCCGTTCTCTGCCCGACCGCGCAGATATCCCGTCTTTCGATCGAAGACGCTCAGATAGCTTCGGCTACGTTCAAGGAGTACGTTTGCATCGGCTGTATGGCCGAGCGCTTGGGCAAGCTGGCCGAGTGCAAAGTCGCTCCGTGCATACTCAGTCGTCCAAGAAACAGATCCATTGATGCTGGAGGGAACATAACCCAATCGCATGTAGTCTTCGACGTGATTCCTTCCTCCCCGACCCCCTGCAGGTGCCACCGGATCGAGTGCTGCGGCTTTCAGAATCTGGTACGCGGCCTCTGCGTCGAAGTCCCGGATTCCCTTCTGATATGCATCAGAAATGACGATCTCTGCGGGCGCACCGATCATGGAACCAGAGTCTCCGCCAGCAAGCGGCCATTTCGGAAAACGACCACTACTTCGCGCCATGGCCAGCAACGATCGTACCGAATCGAGTGCCGCCGTAGGAGCAAGCAAAGCGTACAACGGATGCAGCGTTCGATAGGAGTCCCACAGTGACATATCGGAGACATAGTGATAGCCGTCCGCTCGGGCCACTTTCCCATCAAAACCCAAGAAACTTCCGTCGACATCGCTGTGGATGCTGGGCATCAGGAAGGACCGATAGAGCGAGGAGTAGAACATTCTCCGTTCGGGTTCTGCGCCTCCGGTGATTCGCACTCTCTGTAACAGATCATCCCATAGCGATGCGGTCTGCTGACGGGTTTTGTCAAAGTCCCAGGTGGGAAGCTCTGCTTCCAGGTTCTTGGCCGCTTGTTCTTCTGAGACCAAAGACAACCCAATTTGAAGTTCGATAGCGCCGCGATCGCCGCCAGTCATCGCCGGATCGCTACTGCCATCGAACGTGAGTGCAACCCCAACGCCTTTCCCCGACGCTTGGGTGCCGGGAGCGGGTGCGGCTCCGTTTTGCCATACCTGTTGTTCACGCCACGCCGTCCGGGTACGGGCCACAAAATACACCTCGTAGCCGCCGTATCCTCGCGACATCCCTCCTATGCTGCGGAGGTGTCCGCTCAGTCTTTGTTTGGCCGAATCGATCTTGACCTTAGCACTGGCAATCTCTCCTCCACTGAGTCGATGATCGAGATCAATCAGCAGAACCCGCGAAGGCGAAGATGGATCATAGGTGTAGCGATGGTGCGCTGCGTGTGGAGTTGCGGTCAGTTCGGCGCGGATGCCACCTCGCAAAAGCTTCACGGAATAGTAGCCAGGAGAGGCCTGCTCGCTCATTTTGTCCATCGCAGAGCCATAGCTCTCTTGCGTGATCCGCTGCGCTGAGAACTGGTCGAGCGGCATCACTGCGAGCACTCCGTAATCGGTGGCCCCGGTGCCGTGCAGATGCATATGGGAGAATCCCTGGACAGTATCATCGCCGTACCAATAGCCACTGAAGTGAAGAAACCCTACGGTTCCCCACGGACCCTTGGTATCCGGTCCGACTTTGCAGAGGCCATGAGGCGCGGATGCTCCCGGAAACGCACTGCCATGACGGAATCCAAAGCCGCCGCTACCGATAAACGGAACCACGTAGCGCGCTGGCTCTGTGACCACCACAGGCGGAACCTCCGCTGGGGACTCTGCCAAGCCATCCGCACACCCACTGACTCCGCAGAGCAGCAGCACAATCCAGCATCGATGAGACTTCACCCAATCTGCAGAACGAGACATTCGCGAAACGTATCACGCGTCGCTAGTTAGGGGGAGCATGACCTGGGGAGAAACGCTTCCTAAGGAGTGCGAAACGGAGTAGCACGGTTTCTGGTAAGCCAAGTTATTGTGGGTCCATGTTTACTGCCTTGAGATCGATTGTGGGTCTGGTACTCAGTGGGTTGGTCTTGACTGCCCATGACTCTCAGCCTGAGGAGAGAGTCCTGCGCAGCCATTTGGCTTTTTTGTCCGATGAGCTGTTAGAGGGCCGGGGCACAGGGCAGCGTGGTGGTGAACTGGCGGTACGATATCTGGAGACGCAGATGGCGGGAATGGGCCTACAACCCGCGAACGGCGCGAGCTATCGACAGAGCGTGCAACTGTCAGGGGTGCGGCTGGATGCTGTGAACAGCGCACTCCGTTTCGAGGGGGCAAGCGGCTCACTTCTGCCTGCGATCGGGCCGGACCTAGTCATGGGAGCAGCGGCCACGGAGCCTTCGTTGTCTGTCGATTCCGAAGTGGTGTTCGTCGGTCACGGTATCGCCGCTCCCGATGGCAGTCGGAATGATTACAAGGGACTCGATGTTCGGGGAAAGCTCCTGCTCATGTTGGTCGGGGACCGTCATCAAGGCCGGGCGATGCCTTCCCGTTGCGAGCCAGAGAACTACTACGGACGATGGACCTATAAGTTTGAGGAAGCTCGTCGACAAGGCGCAGCCGGTGTTCTGCTGATACATACCGATTCCTCGGCTGGCTATGGTTGGGCCGTGGTTCGAGCGGGATGGACCCAGGAACGCTTTCATCGAACGGGCACGGGACAGGAAGGCATGATGCAGGGATGGATCACA
>CALLYL010000131.1 GCA_937859535.1 uncultured Myxococcales bacterium | reverse complement strand
CAAAGGCCTTGGCCGATGGAGCGAGGGTGGCGTTGACCGCGAAAATTCCAATGTTGCTGTTGAAGGCGATACCCGCAGAGCCAGCAGCGGTGGCCTTGACCTTGACAGGGATCGGACCGACCCAGAAGCGCTTGTCGGCGTTAAAGAAGGTCACATCCCAGCTCTTGTTGAGGTTGAGGGTGACGCCCGAGCCCGAGCCGGTTCCCGAGGAGCGGCTGTGGTGGAAGATGTTCTTTCCGACCACAAACACGTCGAGGTTTTCGCTGGAGCTACGAGCGACCACCGCCGCTTCAGCCTTGCCGGTCACCTTGACGACGTTTTGGGTGTTGCCAAACAGCATCGCGTCCGCGCTTAGGTTGCCCGCGACGGACAAACCGTCACGCTTGCCTTGCAGACTGGCGGTCGCCGCATAGGCCGCGCCGAAGTTCTCATCCCCGAATGAGTCGCTCTTTGACCAGGATTTGGTCAGTTCGGCCACTGCCGTGCCGCAGGAATCCGGCACATCTGCAAAAGCAAAGCCGGGAAGGGCCAACGAGGTCAGCGCGAGCACAGAGAGCGTGAGCTTGGTCATGGAATCCTCCTTCTGGGTCGGATGGGCGAGAGTCCTTTCGCCCGGTTGGGAACAAGCCTGCAATGTGCCTTTAGTATCACAAAGTGCGCGGATGCAAGGTCTCTGTTTGCGCGGGTCGACTGGGGTATGACTTCGTCGCTGCGAGAGAGCATCCGCAGCGGCTTGGGCGGTGAGAAGGCGCATACTTTCATCCAGACTCGCAGAGCGGAAATGGGTAGGAATTTGACCTGCTTGGCGGCGCTGGTCGCGTGGTAGAGTGAGAAGCTGTGACGCCGAAAGATGCTGGACCACTCCCTGTCGACTCGGGTACGCCTCCTCGGCGTATGCTCCGGCCTTCGGTGTGGGTGCTGGGACTCTGTGTGGTAACGGTCGCAGCGGTGGCTTCGCTTCCCCTGGTCGGTGCCTACGCGATTCGTCAACTGGTGCTGCCCCAGGTCGAGGCGCGCTTTGGGGCGCAGATTGCGGTGCGCGACATCGTGGTTCGTCCCACGCTGATTCGCTTGGTTCACGTCTCGGTGCGGGATGAGAAGGCCCCACGCGGCACGGATCCGGTGACGGTGGGTGAGGTCCGCGTCGAGTATTCGCCCTGGTCGCTGTTTCTCGGAAGGGTCGAAGTCAGTCGTCTTTTGGCGGCACGACCGCTGCTCCAGATTGTGCGTGGCGGCGATGATGACAACATCACTTCACTGCTGAAGCACCTTCGTCGCAGTGAAGGCAAGACCGGGCAGGGCGGCTCGGGAGGGCGGCTGCGTGGACCCGAGCAAATCCTGGTCACAGACGGAGAGCTAGACGTTCGCGATGATCTCGGGACGCTGCATGTGCGGTCGCTGTCGGCAGAACTGGCCAAGCAGGGCGACTGTCAGGTGAGTCTGAGCGACGTGACGGTGGACCCGACCTCGGGAACCGGTGCCAAAGCGGAAAAGGTGCAGCTTGTGTGGCAAAGTCCGGCGCGATTTTTGCCTGACGGTCTGCCCGAAGTGCGCATCGATCACGGCTCGGTGGCACCGTGGCGGCGGCTGAGCCTGTCGGGCATCGCCGGAACCATCAAGGCGGACCCAAAAGACGCTCGCAAAGCCGTCATTGCCCTGTCGGGTGGTTACGGCGGCGTCGAACATCAGTTGTGGCAGGCCGATGGCTGGGTGCTTCCCGAGGGAGCAGACTGGAAGGTGGGCGGTGTGCAGGGCGAGCTACACCTGCGGGCGCAGCGCTTCAAGCTGTCCCAGCTTGAGCCGATTTTGAAAGATACGCCGATCGTCGATGCCGAGCAGACCGAGGTCGATGCCAGCATGGATCTTCGGTACGAAAAGAGCGTGCTGGCGGCGGCTGGCGGTTTTCGGATGGCGCACCTATCGCTGTTTGCGCCGAGGTTGGTGGCCGAACCGGTGCGTGACCTTAGCTTTGATGTGAACGCCAAGGGTCAGGTCGATATCAAGGCGCGCAAGGTCAAGCTCGAATCGATGAACGTCCGCTGGGCGGGCGTCGAAGTTCAGCTCGATGGCGAGGCCGAGGCTCAGCCCACGATGCGTAGGCCGAGCGTGCTGCAAGCGGCGGCGATGGGCAATCAGCCAGCAGCCGGTACGTCGATAGGCACTCAAGTGCCGCTGGCCCCAAGCTGGCGCGAAAAATGGCGGACCGTGGCGCTCCACTTTGCGGTGCCGCCGATCCAGTGTCAGTCGCTGCTCCAAGCGCTGCCGAAGCCGGTGGTGCCGCGCATTCGGGACTTTCAGCTTGATGGGACGTTTTCGACCGACGTGCGGCTGTTTGTCGACTTTGCGAAGCTGCTGAAGCTGCCGCCACCCAAAGATCCCGATTCGCTCGATGAGGAAACACCGTTGCCCGTTGAGCCGGTCGTGGCCAAGAAGGTGGCAGCGGTCAAAGGTCGTCCTGGTCAGCCGCAAGCGCCGCAGGGGAACGGCAACGGCAAAGATCCCAAGGATGATCCGGTGCAAATATCGGGACAGGTGGGAATCGGCGGCTGTCGAGTGCTCAAGGCTCCTGCCGATATGGATGTGCAGAAGCTGCTATCGAGCTTTACCCACACCGTCCAGATCGAGCCGGGCAAAGAACTAAGCTTTGTGATTGGTCCCGAAAATCCTGACTTCGTGCCGTTTGAAGGACTGTCGCCGTATCTCATCAACTCGATCATGACGACCGAGGATCACGGGTTTCTGCGGCACCGAGGATTTATCGTTCCCGAGTTCCGTTCCGCGCTGCAATCGAACCTGGAGCGTGGCTACTTCCGGCTCGGTGCCTCGTCGATCACGATGCAGATGGTCAAAAACGTCATGCTCTCTCGCGAAAAGACGTTGTCGCGAAAGCTGCAAGAGATGTTTCTGACTTGGTACATCGAAAACTACCTGACCGAAGATCAGGACATGGTGAAGGCTCTGGCGAAGGGGTGGTCTGTGCCGCAGTACCTCGCCAAGTTGGCCAAAGAGCATCCCGTCGCTCCCGCCGTAGCGCAGGCCGCGAAGGAAAAGGAGCTGGCGATGACTCCTTCCCGATTGGCAGCGGAGCAGTCCTTTGCCGCGATCCGTGAAGCGAGTCCGATCAAGCGGCGGATCTTAGAGATCTACTTTAACGCGATCGAGTTTGGTCCTTACATCTTCGGAATCGGTCGCGCAGCGCGGCACTACTTCGGCAAGGAAGCCAAAGACCTAACTCCTCGTGAGGCGGCGTTTTTCTCGTCGATCCTGCCCAATCCCAAGCGGCGCTACATCCAGTACTGCAAAGGCGCTGCGGATGATGGTTGGGAGAAGTATGTCGAGCGGATCGTTCGGCGCGTTCATTCACGCGGACGAATGACCGATGAGGATCTGCAAGGTGCGCTGGCCAGTAAGCTCGTCTTCGATCGAACGGCGGCTCAATCTGAAAAGGAATGCCAGCTCCTGGTGCAGTACATCTCCGAGCTGCCAGCGCCAGGCTCGCCGCCGCTGCCACCTCCTCCTCCGGGGACTCCTCCCAAAGTGATTCCGCCACTGCCTCCTTGGGTCGAAATGCATCATGGCAAGCTCCGGTATACGACTCCCAAAGAGCCCAAAGACGGACAGGAAGCCAAGGGCACCAAGGGACCGGCTGATACGCAGACTACACAGGGCGCGGTTTTGTTCTAGCTTGGCTATTGGAACCGTCGCATTCACCCATTCAAAACGCAGAGAACATGTCTACACGCAAGACCTTTGTCCTTGATACCAACGTCCTGCTTCACGATCCGCTGTCGATGTTTCAGTTTGCCGACAACGTGGTGGTGGTTCCGATCATCGTGCTGGAAGAGATCGACCAGTTCAAAAAGGAACTCTCGGATCGGGGGCGCTCGGCGCGTGAGGTCTGCAGGCGTCTCGACGAGCTGCGCAAGCAAGGCCATCACCTCGCGGACGGAGTCACTCTGCCATCGGGTGGAGAGCTGCGGGTGGTGCTCGGTTCCCATGAAGCACCGCCGGTTCTGCGCAACTCCCATAGTGCGGACAACATGATCTTGGGAGTCGCTCTCCAGCTTGCGAAAGAGGGAGCGGCAGCGGTCATTTTGGTGACCAAGGACGTAAACCTCCGCATTCGGGCCGATGCACTCGGACTCACCGCAGAGGACTACGACGTCGAGCAGATCACGATCGAGGAGCTTTATCCAGGCTATGTCGAGCTGCAAGTCAGCGCGCAGGCGATCGCGTCCTTTTATCAAGATGGGAAGCTGTCCGTGGAAGTTCTGCGCGGGCAGTGCGATGGCCTTCCGACGCACATCTACAACAACGAATACGTACTCCTGAAGAATCGGGAGGGCGGGCCGCAGACTGCGCTCGGTCGTCTGGATTTGACGGCGGGAGTCGTCGTTCCGATTCGCAAGCTGCGTGAGGGCTGCTGGGGAATCCGTCCGCGCAACAAAGAGCAACACTTCGCGCTCGATCTGCTCCTAAACGACGACATCAAGCTGGTGACGCTGGTTGGGAAAGCGGGCACGGGCAAGACGCTGCTGGCGATTGCGGCGGGGCTTCAAAAGGTCGCCGAAGAGAAAGTCTGTCAAAAGCTGCTCGTCTCTAGGCCGATCTTTCCGCTGGGTCGCGACATCGGCTATCTGCCCGGCACCGTCGAGGAAAAGCTCAATCCGTGGATGCAGCCGATCTACGACAACGTGGAGTTTTTGCTGGGACTATCGGGCACCGGTGGCAAAGAGAAGCGCGGTGCGCACTCCCATCAAGACTTGGTCGACATGGGATTTTTGGCGATTGAGCCGCTCACGTACATCCGGGGTCGCTCGATTCCCAACCAATTCATGATCATTGATGAGGCGCAAAACCTGACCCCGCACGAGGTCAAGACGATCATCACTCGCGTCGGTGAAAACACCAAGATCGTGCTGACTGGTGACCCCTATCAGATCGACAATCCGTATGTCGATGCGACCAACAACGGCATGACCACGGTGGTCGAGCGATTCAAGGGACAAGCCATCGCGGGCACGGTGTCTCTGTTCAAGGGAGAGCGCTCAGTCCTCGCCGAGCTGGCCTCGAACCTGCTGTAATCGCTGTTCGCAGCGCTAGCGTCCCACCCGCCTGCGGTGCTTTGATCGGAGCCATGAACAAGCACGGGTTTGACTACGATCTGTTTGTGGTGGGGGCTGGCTCGGGTGGGGTGCGAGCCAGTCGCGTTGCGGCGCGCTACGGAGCCCGCGTGGCCGTCGCGGAAGAGAGTCGCCTTGGTGGCACCTGCGTAAACCTTGGCTGTGTGCCCAAGAAGCTACTCGTCTATGCGTCTCACTTTCGCGATGAGTTCGAGGACGCGGTCGGCTTCGGCTGGAGCCCTTCGTCACCGGGCTTCGACTGGGCCACGCTCATCGCGAACAAAGATCGCGAAATCGAGCGCCTGAACAAGGTGTATCGCGGCCTGCTCGAAGGTGCGGGCGTCACAATCCTGGATGGACGAGCGCGGCTTATCGATCGCAACACGGTCGAACTCGGAGGTCGCCTTATCACCGCCGAAAAGCTCCTGATTGCTACGGGCAGTCGGCCTCACTTGCCATCATTGCCGGGCATTGAACATGCCATCACCTCGAACGAGGCCTTTCACCTGCCGCGCCTGCCCGAGCGGGTGATGATTGTGGGTGGCGGCTACATTGCGGTTGAGTTTGCCGGCATTTTTGCCGGACTTGGCTGCCAGGTCAGTCAGCTCTATCGCGGCTCGCTGTTTCTACGTGGCTTCGATCGGGATCTGCGGATCGAGCTGGCAGAGGCGATGCGGCATCGGGGCATCGAGCTGCGGTTCGACAGTGATGTCGCGAAGATTGCGCGGAACGACGGGGGCGATTTCACGGTGACGCTGGTTTCGGGGGAGCAGGTCACGACCGATCTGGTGATGTATGCGGCGGGACGGACTCCCAACACTGCTGGGCTCGGACTCGAGGCGGTGGGGGTGGAGCAAGATCAAGACGGCGCGATTGTCGTCGATGAGTATTCCCAGACCACGGTGCCCAACATCTGGGCCGTGGGTGACGTCACCAATCGCCTGAACCTGACCCCCGTGGCGATTGCCGAAGGCCAAGCCTTCGTCGAGACGGTCTTTAACGAAAACCCGCAAAAGCCCGACTACGACAACGTTCCGACGGCGGTGTTTAGCCAACCCTCTTTGGCCACCGTTGGGTTGACCGAGGAAGCCGCTCGCGAAAAGCACACCGCCATCGATGTTTACAAAGCGCACTTTCGACCGATGAAATACACGCTGTCGGGACGCAACGAGCGCACCTTGATGAAGCTGTGCGTCGAGCGAGTCAGCGGCAAAGTGATCGGCGCGCACATGCTCGGGCCGGACTCCGCCGAGATCATCCAAGGCATCGCGATCGCGATCCGCGCTGGCGTGCGCAAGGTCGACTTCGATCGCACCATTGGCATCCATCCGAGCGCCGCCGAAGAGTTCGTCACGATGCGGACCCCCCAGAGTCACTAGCCCTCGCTCGTTTTTTCGACACTCGCCACCGTAGCGGTTTGCAGGGTACGATGAGGATGGGGGGTTGGCCATTCAGATCCTGTTTACGCACAACCTACGTCGCGATCTTACGGATGAGGCCCAGGCCGAGTTCGATACACCGGAAACGGTCGAATCGCTGGCCGCAGCCCTCGGATGCGCAGGCCAACACGCCGTCGAGCTGCTCGATGTCTCGGCCCCGCTGCCCGAGGTGATGGCCAAGCTCAGCGCGTTTCAGCCGGACCTGGTGTTCAACACCGCCGAGGGCCGGCTGGGGCGAGCACGAGCGGCACAGATGCCGGCCATCTTAGAGATGCTGGGTCTGGCGTTCGTTGGGTCGGATTCCTATGTGCTGGCGGTGACGCAGGACAAGTGGCTGACCAAGCAAGCGGCGGCCGCCGTCGGGGTTCCGACCCCTCCTTCGCGATTGTTTTTTGGACCCGGTCTCCCAGCGCTGCTCGATGCCGAGCTGGAGCCGCTGCTGCCAGCGATTGTGAAACCGAACTACGAGGGCTCGTCGAAGGGGATCAGCGACGATAGTGTGGTTCAAGATGTCGCGTCGCTACGCACTGTGTTGGCCCGGCAGTTGGCGCAGTTTCCGCAAGGCGTGCTTGTTGAGCGCTTTTTGGCCGGGCGCGACGTGACGGTGCCGTTTGTGGCCGCGTTTGGTCAAACCATTTTGGACGGAGTCCTCACGCCCGTTGAATACTGCGTCGAGTCGCAGTTCGCCTCGCGCTTCAATCTCTACGATTACCGTCTGAAAAACGTCGATTACTCGGGCCTGTCACTGTGCTGTCCGGCGCGGCTTTCCGATTCAGAGCTGCTGCGGGTTCGTCAGATGACGGCGTCGATCGTGCAAGCATTCGGCATCGTCGACTTGGCCCGAGCCGACTTTCGCATCGATGAAGCCGGGAACATCCATTTTCTGGAAGTGAATCCGCTGCCTTCACTCGAAGCCGGAGCCAGTCTGTTTGTGGCCGCCGAGAGAGCCGGCTATTCGTTCGAACAGACCATCGCCGCAGTCGTCGATGGTGCGTACGCTCGATTTCGTGCCTCAGCCGCTCACTCGTAACGCAGGGCCTCGACCGGATTGAGCCGAGCTGCCCGCCACGCGGGATACAGTCCAAAAAAGACGCCGGTCAACGTGCTCGAGGACAGCCCGAGTGTAATGGCCCACACCTTGTAGTGCGCCGTCCAGCTCCCAAGTACATAGGCGAGCACCTTGGCCGCCACAAACACCAGGGCCATCCCACCCAGCACCCCCACCAGACCGCCCAGTCCCGCGATGATTCCCGCTTCTAGCAAAAACTGCCGCAGGATGTCGCCCCGCGTCGCTCCGAGCGCTCGGCGGATGCCAATTTCACGGGTACGCTCGGTCACCGTCACCAGCATGATGTTCATGATGTTGATACCGCCGACGAACAGCGACAGCGCTGCGGTACACAACATCAGCACGTTGATGACCAGGAAGATCACCTCGACTTGCTGTTGCGACTCCTTGTCGGAATCGACCTTGAAGTTCTCGACGTCGTAGTGTCGACCGAGCAGGGTTGCCTTGGCCCAGGCCCGTCCTCGCGCCACGGCTTGGATGATGTCGCCTAGCTGCGGAACGATCCGGATGTAGATGCTGTCGACCTTGCGGGAGTGCCGGATGACGCCCTGAAACGTCGTTGCGGGTACCACCACTCGGCGGTCCCACATCCATGTGCCGGGGCCCGCGACCATCGGCGGCTTGTGCGTGAGCACACCGACCACTTGCCAACGGACATCACCAACGGTGATCGACCGGCCAGATAGCTCACGGGTTGAGTCGAGCAGATCCTTCCAGACCTCATAGCCGATGACGCACACCCTGGCCCGCTGCCGCAGGTCGTGCTCGTCGATGAAGCGGCCCAGTTCCAGCTTGACGTGGTACAGATCGAGCGCCTGCGCCGAGGCCCCCAGCACCATCACGTTCTTCTGCGTTTCACCGACCCGGGCCTTGTGCCGCCAGTCCATCAGCTCGCCTTCAGCCGGTGATCCGCCCGTCGCGACGCTGCGATCGAGCGCGCCTTGATCCAGGTAGTCGAGCGCTCGCTGGGTGCGATTGCGCTGTTTTTCGGGGGCCGACGAGTTTTCGATCTCGATGACGTCCTTTTCTTCGACAAACTGCTGCGTTGAAGACAGGGCATCTTCGCCGCCCGCAAGCAGTCCCGACAGCAACACCACCGAGCCCGCGCCAATGATCATTCCGAGCAGCGTGAGCAGAGCCCGCGCTTTGTGCTGCCGGAACGAGTGAAGCACCGACGCGAGCAGGTCAAGAATCGACGCAAAGACCGACATCGTGGGCTCCTTCTACTGGCTGCGAATGGCCACCACCGGATCAAGGCGGCTGGCATTGCGGGCGGGCCAATACCCAAACACGAGCCCAATCAGCGCCGAGGAAGACAGCGCCACAATCACCGCTGGCTGAGAGATCAGCGTCAGCCAGGTTGGCTTAAAGTGCGAAATGATGGCGCCACCGGCCAGCGCCCCGAGGACACCCATTCCCACCCCCATCGCGCCGCCAACCCCCGAAAGCAGCGTGGCTTCGACGATGAACTGCCGCCCGATGTCCGCTGGCGTGGCCCCGAGCGCCTTGCGAATTCCGATCTCACGCACGCGCTCCGAGACGGATACCAGCATAATGTTCATGATGCCAACCCCACCGACGATAAGCGAGATACTGGCGAGCAACCCGACGATGACCTTCATGATCAGGAACACCTGAAAGAAGCCCTTGAGCCGGGTTTCAAAGTCGAACAGCCGGAAGTCGTCGATGCCGTGGTGTCGCTCCATCAGCACAGCGTTGACGATGCGTTTGACGATGTCGTTGTGCGTTGGACTATCGGTCAGTAGAAACATCCGCCGACCGAGTTTTCCGACCTGCGGCATGCGATCGAGCAGCGTATCGATCGGCATGAGCAGCACTTCATCCCATTTCCAGCCAAAACCGAGCCCCCAGCGGTCGACTTTCTTGAGTCTTCCGACGACCTTGCAGTGGGTGCCCGCGACGGTGACGTTCCGTCCCAAGACCTCTACACCTTCGCCCCACAGCTTGTTCGCTAGGTCGTGACCGATGATGCAGCTTCGCGTTCGGCCCACAATATCCGTCTCGTCCAGTCCTCGGCCCGAGGCCATTTGATATCGAAAGAAGGTCAAAAACTGGGCATCCCCACCGACCAGATCGCCTTGCAGTCGGGTACCCGTGTCGGAGACGAGATCCTGTCGCCAAGACGACACAAACTGCGTCAGTGCAACCAGGTGCGGCACCTTCCGGACAGCCTCCGCGTCATGCCGGTCGATACCACCAAGGTGCATCGCCTCTTTGCCTTCGGCCTGCTCTGGCTTCGACGGCCACATCGAGATGAGTCGCGCTCCGCCCAGCTCCTCGAAGCTACGCGACAGCGTGCCAAAGCCAGACTCGGCCAGCGACGTCATCAGCACGATTGAAAACGCTCCGATGACGATCGAAGCCACCGTCAGCGTCGAGCGGAACAGGTTGGCCCGCAAGACGCGCAAGGCAATCTGCAGGTAGGTCAGCCACACCGGCGGGCTCCTTACTTGAACTCGTTTTTTTCTGCCGAGGGGGGCCGGATCACGACCTCATCGGACTCAGCGACGCCGGAGAGAATCTCCTGCTCGCGGTCGTTGCGGACGCCGACTTTGATCGCCAGCTTCTCGGCGATCTTGGCCTTGCCAGGCTGTTTCTCGACGAGCTTGCTGACGTAGAACTTGCCCTCTTCTTTGGTCACCGCCTCGATCGGTAGCTTGAGCACGCCCTTACGAACATCGATGTGGAACTTCACGTCGGCGGTCATGCCGGGCTTAATGTCGGTGAGCGCCCCTGGGTCGAGCGTGGCCTCGACTGGAAAGATGTCCGTCTCTTTGCCTTTGGGAGTAATTGCAGCGGGTGCGATCTTCGATACCTTCGCGCTGTAGGTCTTCCCCGGCAGTGCATCGAGCGTGAGCGTTACATCTTGGCCGAGCCGAACCTTGGCGACGTCGATTTGGTTTAGCTCGACTTTGGCGATCAGCGTCGACATATCGGCCACCAGCAGCAGCGCCTTTTCATCGAAGGTGGCCATGGTGCCGGGAATGACCGTCTCACCGGCTCGGATGGTGCGCTGAATGACCGTACCGTCGATTGGCGAGACAATTTGCGAGTAGCGGAGCTGGTCTTCGGCGACCTTGAGCGCCTCTTTGGCTTGGGCCACCGCGATCCGTCGGGTCCGCCAGTCGTTGTCGGCCAGATCCACGTCGGCTTGCGCCACCGCACGGTCCGCAAAGGCTCGCTTGCGTCGCTCGAGTGTGACCCGTGCAAAGTCGAGTCCAGCCTGGGCCTTGTCGACTTCTTGTTGGCCACGGACCACGCTTCGCTGAAATTCCGTTGGATCGAGGAATAGCAGGAGCTGTCCGGCCTTCACCGTCATCCCCTCCTCGATCAGCACTTTTTCGACCTGGCCTGCGACCTTCGACTTCACCGCGACTTTCTCGCGAGGCTCGATCTTGCCAAGCTCGGTGACTGCGACCTCTAGATCGCCGCGTGAGACTTTGGTGAGCAGCGATGGATCGAACGCCGCTTGCTTTCCGGTCCGGCTCCTCCAGGCTGCGCCAACGCCCAAAAGCAAGAGTAGCCCGACGACGATACCGACGACGGTGGGCCACTTGGAACGCTTTTGCGTAAACTCGCTCATGTCTTTGATTTCCCCGCTAACGGGCTGGCTGAAGGCCATTGGCCGACAACAGTGACGGAGGCGGCAATCGACCCGCCGCCAAGTAAAGTTCACCCCAGGTTTGCACGATGGTGGCAGCCTGGTTGGCAAGGTTGACTTCCTGGGTCACCAGGTCAACGGCCGCATCGATCAGATCCAGGATCCCAACATCCCCGCTCCGGTAGCGCCTTTCCAGGATGCTGAGGTTATCGCGGGCAATCTCGCGACTCTTCTGGAGTGGATCTCGCATTCGGTACAGGTGAATCAGCCGGGCATGGAGCACCCGTACATCGGCTTCGATGGCTCGCCCAATCCGCCGTTCTTCCGCAACCAGCCGTTGCTCCTCCAGCTTGGCATCCTGTACCGCTGTGTAGGTATTGAGGGTGTCAAATAGGTTCAAGCTCAGCGTGCTACCGAGGAACACCGAGCCCGTGATGTTGGTAAACGGGTTTGCCGAGCTGTTGGCGACGCGGGCACCAATCAGCGGGTTATACGGATTGTTCGAGAACTGCAAAAGACCCGATACCGCGAGCTGCGGATAGTAGGTCGAGCGAGCGATTCGCACGGCCTGAATCTGGGCCAACACCTGGGAATGAGCGGCCCGCAGTTCCGGCCTCTGGGCCCGCGCATCAAGGAGGAGCTGCTCGACGCTGTCCATGCTATCGGGAGGGGGCGGAGGTAGCTCCCCACCTTCGGTCAGCGTCGTGTCATGCAGCGGTGCGTTGAGGAGAACGGAGAGCTGCGCCTTGGCTTCCATGAGCCCGCCTTGCAGGTCGGCCCTCCGTGCAACTTCGCTTTGGCGACGAGACTCCATGCGATTTTGGTCGATCACCGGGGCCAGGCCGTTTCTGACTCGCGCTGCGACCGCCGCCGCCGCTTCATCGAACCGCTGCAAGGACTGCTTCGAGACATCGAGCTGCATTTCCAGCCGCCGTGCCGACCAATACGCCCGCAGAACATCGAGCGCGATCTGGCGTTCACTTTGGCGCAGCGAAGCCTCTGCGGAGTCACGAAGGTGCTGAGACCGTTCGACGGTGGCAGTGACGCGGAAGCCGGTAAAGAGCGGGACGTTTAGGTTGGCGGCCAAGTTAAACTGTCCGAGCGCGCCCGACTGCAAGACTTCCCCCGCGTAGAACTGCCCGCCGGCCGCGCCACACTCTGCTTCTGACGGCGAAGCGATCCCACCGCCACCGATTGAGAGGAGCTGGAGCGGAGCGTACAGACTGCCACTGCCGGTGAGCGCTCGGATCGGGGCCAGCGTCGAGCAACTGGGAGTCGGGGCGGTACCACCGAGGTTGCTGACTCGATACTGCTCGTTCACGAAGGCATCGACCCGGAGTGAAAAGCGATCAAGCTGGGCTCTGGTGACCGCGAGCTGGCTGCGATCCCGGGTTTGCTTGGCCGAAACGACTCCCGGATCCCGAGCCAGTCCCAGTTCGATGGCGTCGTGGAGCGACAGGTTACCCGGCGGTGCTGGTTTGGCTGATTGGGCGACCGCATCATGCGATCCGATGGCAAACGTTGCGGCGGCCACCATCGTCAGGCTGAAGAAGGGGCGACTAGTGCGCATGCGCTCGCTCTCGATTTTGCTCATCGGAGACGATCCGTCCGTCACGGAAGCGAACGATTCGCTCGGCATAAGCAGCGACCAGTGGCTCGTGAGTGACGAGCACGACCGTCATGCCGCTCTGATGAAGGTCACAAAATAGCTTCATGATCTGGTCGGTCATCTCGGTATCGAGCGCGCCGGTGGGCTCGTCGGCGAGTAGTAGCACCGGCTGCGTGACCATGGCGCGGGCAATCGCGACCCGCTGCTGTTGACCCCCGGAGAGCTGATTCGGATGGTGGTCCATACGATCCGCCAGTCCGACGCGGCGCAGGGACTCCTCTGCGCGGCGCTTGCGTTCCGCCTTGGGCACCCGACCATACACCAGCGGGACTTCGACGTTAGCGAGCGCCGTATGCCGAGGCAAAAGGTTGAAGGATTGGAAGACAAAGCCGATCTTCTGGTTGCGCAGTCGCGCCAGCGCGGTCTCATCGAGGTCTTCCACCGGCACGCCATCGAGTTGATAGCTGCCAGAGGTTGGCCGGTCGAGTGTACCGATGATGTTCATCAGCGTCGATTTGCCTGAACCACTTTGTCCCATGATGGCGACCAGTTCGCCGCGTGCGATGGTGAGATCGACGGTGCGCAACGCGTGAACCTCAACGTCGGAGGTTCGATAGACCTTGCTGACCTCGCGGATGTCGATAACCGGCGGCGGTGCCGTTGCGGGATGGGTCATAGCGGGAGAGTCCTCATTCCTGGCCATCCCCAAACCAACCCACTTGGGGTGCTTGGGTGTGTGTGTGGATAACAGCCGAGGTCAGAAATCGCTTCCAAAAAAATTAATGTGCGCGAAACAGCTCCGGGAACGCATCGCGGACCCCGCCGATGATGAACTGCACCGCGATGGCGACCAGCAGCAGACCCATCACGCGCTCTAAAATGGCGCGTCCCGAAGCGCCGAGGATGCGATTGACGAGCGAAGCGGCCCGGAGCATGAGGTACGACGCCACCGCTGTAATGACGATGGCGGCACCCAGGATGACGACCTGCCAGAAGTGTCGGGTCTGGGCGACCAGCACCATCACCGTTGCGATCGAGCCCGGTCCAGCCAGTAGCGGCATCGCCAGCGGCACGATGGCCACGTCGGGCTTTTTGACCGCTTCGGTGACCTCGGTGTCGCTCGTGCGGGTGGCCGAGGTGACGCTGCGCAGCATGTCGAACCCAGTGAGCGAAAGCAAGATTCCGCCCGCAATTCGGAACGCCGCCAGCGTCAGCGAGAACAGCTTAAAGATGAGCCCACCGGCGATCAGGTGGCTGATCTGGTGAAGGTCGACATCCTCCTCC
>CALLYL010000130.1 GCA_937859535.1 uncultured Myxococcales bacterium | reverse complement strand
AACCATCGTATAGGGAGCTCAGGGTCGTTGTCCAGCCACGTCAGAGAGTTTGCAGGCCTGATCGAAGGTCGGCGGCGGCGAGGGTTGGGGGAGCGGAAGAGGGTTTATGGTTCAGCTTGGTAGGCGACTGAGGGTGCAAGGGTCCGAGGCCAGGGCCTTGCCGGGTCCTCGCAGGGGGCAGTCGTCGGGTTTCAAAGAGCGAAAGGAGTGGCTCGCCAGTGCGGGGTGGGCGTTGTTACGTCACCGGCGAGAGCCGCTCATCCTTCCAGGTCCTCGTCAGCGCGTCGCCAAAAGCGCGCAGCACCTCGCGCCAGGACGGATGGGGTGCCTCACGGCCCGGTTTGGGGGGCCTGGGCCGCAGGTGTTTGCGACGGGCGAGCTGCAGCAGGTTGTAGGCCAGCAGGCGCAGGGCTCCCAGCGCCAGCGTCGCGGTGCCTTGCGTACACATCGGCGTGTTGTCCTCGGCAAGCACCATGTCCAGCGTCCAGTTGCAGTCGTTTTCGATGCTCCAGTGCTCTCGGACTATGCGCAGAATGTGAGCCGGTGACAGACGACCGATGTGGACGTTGGTGATGAAAAATCGGTCCTCGTGTTCTTCGTGCCCGTCGTCGAAGCGATGCACAGCACGCACCAGCCACCCCTGGCGCAGCGATTCCCAGTCGGGCAGACCCGCGAGCTCGACGGTGCGGTACAGGCGACGCTGCACGCTGTGCCCCTTGTGCCGTTCCCAGTCGCTGTGTGCGACGGGGGGCGAGGCAGTCTGCGGCAAAAGCGCGCCTCGCAGCTCGCGGAGCAGCTCGGGCTGGCCCTCTTTGACGGCCATGACGTAGCCCTTGCTCGCCGCCTGCACATACGCCGCGTGCGCTTTGCTAGTCATGCCAGCGTCGACTGTGATGATGTCAAACAGCGCATCGTAGGCTCTACGCAGGTCGTCGAACATCGCGACAAAACAGCCCATCTCGTTGGTGGTGGGCGGGATGGGCAGCTGCCACAGCGCCGGCTTGCCCACCGACGAGGTCGGCACCGCCCGCAGCACTCGCACCAGCCAATACGGCGAGCCGTCGTGGTCACGCGTGTGCCGCTGCCCCCACCCGTCCGCGTCGTGGTCGAGCGCTCCGAGCGACTTGCCGTCGATGGCAATGACTCCGCACGGCAGCCCGACCGGAGCGAGCAGCTTGCTTCGCCACAGCGTTCGTACCTGCGCCACCAGGGTCCCCAGCAGCTCGTCGGGAATCAGCCGCGACAGCAGGTCATAGACCGCGGTGTCGGGCAGCCGTCGACGCAGGGGCGCAAACCCCGGCAGCGTCAGGTCCAGGCTCTGTTCCTCCAGCTCGCGCAGCGTCTTTATGCCCGCCAGCACCCCGGCCAAGACCGTGTGCACCAGGGGCAGCAGCGACCAGCGCCGTCCTCGACGGTCACGAGGGTCCGTCACAGCCGCAAAACGAGCCCACTTTCCGAGGTGTCGGTTCGGAGTCGCCCACCCCGCTACCGATGAGTCCGCCCCCGTTGCGAATTTGCGGCTCGGCTCCGCATCCTTCCAATAGCCCCCGGCCCCGTCGCACCCTCCCCATCTTCACATCCCCGCCGCCGCCGGACTACCAAACAGGCCTGAGAGAGTTTGACGATGTCTCTGCAGAAGCGCGCTCAGGTTCTGGGCCAAGGAAGAAGTGGATTGGGCCTATCTGCCAGGCATCAAACCTGGTGGCTCACGGCCAGATCCTCCGTCTCCCGAATTTTTTCGGTGAACGCGAGGCACCAGTTCTAGCGTTTCGTGATGGCTCGCTCGGCATGCACGAACTCTACCAACAGATCGGCACCGCCAGATCCTGTAGCGAAATGGTCATCTCCTGTCCGACGGATCTGGATATTTCTTGGCTGGCTTCTCCGCGCTGGATGGTGCAGCGGCCCTGAAACGCTCTCACGCTGACGGAGACCGAGCCATCCTCCGCGAATTCAGGGAGAAAAAAGCTCGGTTCCTTGGTTGCACCCTGCACGGATACGAACGCCTGATAGGACACCGGATGCGTGGATTGGTAGGGTTCCTTGAGCGCCGTAATCTCGATGCTAGCGAGCAGGGACTCTACGTCGGCACGGGTACCCTGAAGCCGCAACACCAGATAGGCGTCGCGACTGCAGCTAGCCCAGCCCAAGCAGCTTACCACGACGTAAAAAGCTCTAAGCAGAAGAAAGCAAGCCGCTCTGACTTCTGATAGTGGCAGACCAGACTTCACACCGGCTATGATAATCTCTCGTTTAGATGGCTTCAAGTCCGTCCACCTGAGCCGCAACGGGCCAGGATTTTTCCTGTCATTTCCTCAACGGAGTGCCCATGCGCCGAATTCTCCACCGTATGTTTCTTGCGGCTTTGGGGGCTAGCATTCCTACGCCAGCCCAGTCCCAGGTCGAAATTGGTGTGGCAGAGATGGTTGCCCCGCCGCGCACCGATCCAGGCACAGGCATCTGCGCGACCACGGTCCACCTTCTCGCGAGCCTCTTCAATAAGCCAGAAGATGCAATTCGGGTGCTCGACAACCGCGCAGACCCGAACATCAACAACAATCCCCCGCCGCCGTCGCGGCTGTTTACCACCATTAACCTTCGCAACAACGACGTCAACAGCTTGGGCGATTTTAGCGGTGTGAGGTGGCCAGACGAACTGATGTCCTACTCTCTGCCTCCAGAGGGAGACAGCACCCGCATCACGATTCGGGTCCGCGGCTACTTCAACGTGCCGAGCACTCTCGCTGGGAAAACCATCGCCTTTGGTCTCAACTGCGACGACGTCTGCCAAGTCAAGATCGGCAAAAGCAAGAAGCCACTTGATCCGATCGCCAATGATGACGCCCAGACCTCGCGCATCATTTACCCTGTGAAGTTCACCCAGGCCGGCCTGTATCCGGTCGAGGTGATCTACTTCCAGAACGGTGCCGCAGGCTACGCCGAGTGGGCTCGTACAGACGTCGAGGTCAAAGAGTGTGGCCGCGACGTGATGGGCAACATCCTCGGCTGCAACGTCGCCTTTACCGATCCGTCGTACGCTGACAAGTTCAAGCTGATCGACAAGTCGGAACTGTATAGCTCGATCGTCGGCGAAAACGCAGGCTGCCAAGAGTGCAACGAGGCCGATCCAAAGTGCTCTATAGGGAACTACTGCGGCGATGGGCTGTGCCAAAGCTGTGGCCTGCCGGACCACTGCGGACCTAACTGCGTCCAGTGCCCAGCCAGTGCCCGGTTCTGCTCGCTGAGTCGCTGCGTACAATGTACTGAAGATGAGCATTGTCCTTCGGGAAAGACTTGCGACAGAGTAGATGGGAAGTGCATGGATCCGATCCCATGCCGAGGCAACGAGGACTGCCCTTCAATTCAAGGAAAGATCTGCGATTCCGACCAGCAGATCTGCATAGATCCGCCGCACCCATGCACGGTTGGAAGTGGCTGCCCAGCAGGTCAGGTCTGCACAAACGGGCTTTGCAGGTACTTCCACACATATCCTAGACTACAGGTAACTGGCTGCTCCGCCAACGCTGGGCGATCAGCCAAGGGCTTGCCGGAAGAAATGGTCAACTCGTTGGGTCTGCTGGCCAGCTCTCTCTTGGGGGCTGCGTTGCTGCGAAGTCGTCTCCGCCAGAAGAATGCGGATTCATAGCCATTCTTACGACAGGAACCATCCCGATGCGACCATCCTGAACCCCATTCACACTTGTCGGTGTCAATTCCGAACCAAGCTCCTCCACACGCGGGGACAAATAACACCTGCGCCGCTTGTCTTGCCTCAGCCACGACGCGCATCGCCACGAGAAAGAATGATGTCACAAGGCCGGGACACGCCGTAAGTTATCATCGAATGAATCCGGTCAGGCGGTCCGCGTTACCGAAGTGGTTGCTATTGATGTCGCTGGTGGTGTTGCTTGGAGCCAAGCCGAGCGAGCGAGCGAAGCGTGTCGCGCTGGTGATTGGCAACGGGGAGTACCAAACGGTGACGAGGCTGACCAATCCGCCGCAGGATGCCCGAGATGTAGGGCGGAAACTGGAGAGCCTTGGCTTTGAAGTGACGGAATTGGAAAACCAAGGCCGCACGGCGATGGAAAAGGCGGTGGAGGAGTTTGCCAAAAGGAGCCAGGGAGCCAAGGTGGCGGTGCTCTATTATTCTGGGCACGGGATCCAGATAGATG
>CALLYL010000129.1 GCA_937859535.1 uncultured Myxococcales bacterium | reverse complement strand
TGGTTCTTTGCCATCTGCGCCGGTCTGATCACCCTGTTCGCCCTGCCGCTGTTCGTCAACCTGCTGACTGGCCAGAACCCTCTGCCCGCATGGCTCCAAGCGATGGTGCCCTATTCGACGCAGCTCATTGGCGGGAGCATGGCGCTGCTCGGGATTCTCTACTTTTGGCAGACGCGCCTGCAAAGCCGTCGCACCAAGACGTCGGGCCAGGCGCAGCGCGAGCGGATTGAGATTCCTAGTCGGTCGACACTGCTGGCCAAATCGCGCAATATCCACAAGGAGAGCGAGGAAGCGTTCGAGCGGGCCGTCGACGTTGCGCTTGGCATCCAGCGCGTACCGCAGCTGGTCCGAGCACAGCACCTGCCGCACATCAAATCCCGAAGCACGACCACAGCGCGTCCGCTCACCGAGCCGCTTGTGGACTATCTGTTGCGTGTCGAGAAGCTGCTGATTGTCGGCGCACCGGGGGCCGGGAAGACAGAGACGCTGCGAACTGCTTGGGGCGAGCTGCTGGATCGCGCGCAGACGGACCCCAGCCTGCCCGTGCCGTTTCTCGTCAACCTGTCCACCTTCAGCCTGTATCGTGGTTCGTTCCGGGACTGGCTGGCAGAGTCGCTTCGGGAGTGTGCGGGAATGCCTCTCTCGATCGGTCAGGTGCTGCTTGAGCGCGGGCGGCTGTTCCTGTTGCTGGACGGGCTGGACGAGATGGCGGAGTCCCGGCGAGCGGTTGCACTGACCGAACTAAACGAACTGCTCGCCAAAGCCGATCCGGCGCTCGGTCGCTGCATCGTGTGCAGCCGAACGCTCGAATATGAGAAAGCGGGGGTGATGCTGAGCTTGCCCGCCGCGCTGGAACTGCAGCCGCTGACTGCTGAGCAGGTGCAGAGTGCCATCGTGAAGGCCGGTCCCGCCGCACAACCGCTCGCAGCGGCTATTGGACGAGATCCGGTGCTGGCCGAGTTGCTTGGAACGCCGCTACTGCTCAGCATTGCGGAGCGGACGTTTGCAGGCAATCCGAACCTTATCATCACTGGCCAGGGTCCTGCCACGATACGGCATGAACTCTATAATGCTTACATCGCGCAAATGCTTCGTCGAAGCAGCATTCGCGCCACGAAGCCCAGCCTGCGCCTGCTGTGCGGCCTGCAATGGCTGGCACGGTACATGAGTAGTGAGCAATCGACCCTGTTCCTGATGGAACGTCTACAGCCCACAGGGCTCAGGATGAGATGGCTGTTTAAGCTGGTCTTTGGGTTAGTCGTCGGGCTGGTCGTCAGCCTAGTTATCGGTCTGTGGTTCGGGCAGACGTTTGGGCTGGTCGGTGGGCTACTCTTCGTGCTGCCCTTCGGGCTGCGTGCAAACAAAGTCCAGCCGATTGAGCAAATGCACTGGGCCTGGGCCTGGAGGCAGGAAAGATGGAGATGGCAGACCTTTCTGCGCAACTGGCTGGTCGTTGGCCTGGTCGTTGGCCTGGTCGTTGGGCTGCTCTTCGGGTTCATCTTCGGGCTGGCCGCTGGACTGAGCGTCGGGTTGGTCGATCTGTTTTCGCAAGGCTGGGCAAAGTCGCTCACTAAACAATCCATGCGACCGAATCAAGGGATCCATGCATCCGCCCGAAACGGCGTAACCGAAGGAATGTCCGCTGGACTGATCTTCGGGCTGGGCAGCGGGCTAGTCGTCGCTCTGGTCAGCGGGCTGGTCGTCGCTCAGATCGCCGAGTTGACCGGCGGACTGGTCGTTGTACTGGTCGTCGTACTGGTCGGTGGGCTGACCGGTGGGCTGGTCGGTGGGCTGGGCGGCGGGCTGGGAGAAGCCCTCAAGCACTATGTGCTGCGCGCTTTTCTTTGGTACGAAGTCGGCTTGCCTCTCCGGCTCGTGCCGTGGCTCGAGCTCTGCCGCAGCTTGCTCCTGCTGCGGCGCGAGGGCGGTGGTTATCGGTTCTGGCACGCCACTCTGCAAGACCACTTTGCCTCGCTCGACGACGTCCGTCTGAATGAAATTGCGCAGCGAAGCCTGGCCGAGGAATCCTATCAGTCCAGATATTGATGCCGCCCACGCTCGGTATCGAACAGCATCCCTTGACGCTGACCGAACAGGAGCCTCCGTAACCCGCGTTTGCTTTGCGGGTTCGATTTGCTAGTGTTCGCGCCATGAGCCACGGCGTGTTCTTGACCCAACTCTCAACGTACTTGCAGCGACTCACGGAGCCGCACAAGTCGCGTGAACAAGAAGGAGAACCGATTGTGGTTGATCCAGCCTGGGCACAGAGTGTGCTGCTGCGCACGCTGGAGCGCGTCGAGCAAGGGGAGTCCAGCGACCGGCACCACCAAAAGCGAGCGGCGCAGTACCTTCAAGAGTGGCAGTACCAGGACCGGATCATCACTTTTGTACGGGAGCTTATACGACTGCTCAGGCACGGGCTCGCCGCTTCCGAGCCAGAGGAGCAGGTGAAAGGTCTGGTCGAGCTGGGGCTGGCCCGGTGGCTTGATCTTCCTGGCGAGTTGCAAACCCAGGTCCGTACTGCCGAATTAGACAGACTTGTCGCGGAGGCAAACAAGTTTGCTTTTAACCCCAATCCCTCGATTCACCGCGCCAAGTTCGACGTCGCGCACTATGCAGCCAGCAACCAGCTCGTCACCAGGAAAGAGGGTCGGGTTCAAATCAGCTCGCTTGGTCAGCAGTTTCTTGAGCATCAGGGTCGGGAAGCGGTGCGATTCTTACTTCGTGTGGAAGTCCAGCTAGCTCTTGGTCCCTTGGATCCTGACAGATTGAGCCGAGGGGCGGCATCCGCCATGCTCTCGAAGCGGTCCTGGCATGATGACGGCGAATCGGAGGAAGTTTTGTGTGCCGGTTCCACCGAGACTCGGCTGCTGGATCTGGGAGTCCTAGACGAAGAGGAATACGGCCCTAATCTATGCGTCACCAATGTAACTCCGCTGGGACAGGAGCTACTGGGCGAGCTGGTGAATCCAGAGAAGCCCCCAGTGACCCTGATCAGCGAGTCTGTGTTTAGTGGCGCTATTCCTGGCACGGAGCAACTCTCCGGAAAGCCGACTACTTACTCACTCCGCAAGCTCATGCAAGGAGTGCTGCGAGTGAACGACGATCTGAATACATTCTGTATCGACCACTTCCCGGAGGTCGCACGCCGATTCAGTAGCGAGATGACCCGGGAGGCCCGAGAGAATCTCCTCCTCCAGCTTCAGGGCACAGAAGAAATCCTGGCGGCACTCCGACTCCATGCCGCAGAGAGCGTGGAAAGGCACGGACACATTCTGAAGTATGCGTAGAAACAGGAATTGCGGAGTCCATGACAGCGCGTTGCACTGCCAAATGCGTCAGCCTTTCTATGCTTCTGGCTCAACGCTGAGCATCCAGCTTGCCAAACATATGAGCACTGTGCTGCGATGCCGCCATGACCAGCGCTCAGGTACGCAAGCTCCTGACGGACCGGCTGCCAACCGAGGCAGACTTTGACGCGTTTTGCATTGACACCTATCCTGACTCTCATCGGCGATTTACCGGAGGGATGGATCGGACGGCCCGAATCAACCTCCTGCTGGAACTCCATGGAGCCCAGGCCCTTTCCAGCGCCCTGAGCAATGGCAGTCGGCAGACATCCACTTCCCAGCGCGTCTTCCATGTACCGCAGCAGCTCAGTCCCCATTTTACGGGGCGAGATCAGTTTCTTCAGGAGGTGCGCGAACAGGTAAGTGCCAAGCGGGCAGTGGCACTCTGGGGCTTGGGAGGTATCGGCAAGACGCAAGCGGCACTCGAGTTCGCAGGGCGATATCGGAACGATTACGGTGGGGTGCTGTGGATCACCGGAGATTCGACGGCTGGACTCGAACAGGGCTTGTTCGAGTTGGCGCGCCCGCTGGCGACGTCGGGCAGGGTCCGGGCAGACTTGCTCGATGAACGAGATCCGGCAGCGGTTCGACAAGTAGTCGTAGACCATTTGCGTCAATCGACGGACTATCTTCTGATCTGCGACAACGTCGATGCACCGCTATCGCTTCGACACGTCTGGCCTCGAAACTTGGGTGGACAGGTGCTCTTCACCAGCCGAAGTCAGGACGTGCGCCGACTTGGGGCGGTGGTCATGGAGCTTGGCAGGCTGTCGGATGAGGAGTCCAGAGACTACCTCATGCGCTCCCAAGCCGCGTCAGGGCCCGAAGAGGAACTGGCGCTTCGAGAGCTTGTTCGTGAACTACAAGGTCTTCCCCTTGCGCTGGCACAGGCTGCAGCCTATGTGAATCGACATAGGAGTCGATACGATGCGTACCTGCGGGGCTACCGAAAGAAGAAGCTGGGACTCCTAGAACAAGGTCTGCCCGATGAGGACTATCCGTTCTCCGTTGCTACGACCTGGGCGATGAGCATGGAGCAGGTGGAGAAAAGTAACACGGCTTCACTCGCGCTGCTCAAGCTCTGCGCCCTTCTTCAGCCGGATGCCATCCCGGAAGAACTCTTTCGTGGTGCCGTCGATGAACTCGACGAACCCTTACGCTCCACGCTACGCGCAGACGACGATGATGAGCAAGCACTCGATTCACTTCTGGAGCCGCTACTGTGTCATGCGCTGATGCAGAGAGACCCGGCCAACCGGATGATCTCCGTTCACCGCCTGGTGCAACAAGCCGTGCTGCATCGCTTGTCACCAGAGGAGCAGAGGCGATTGGGCCGAGCCGCTGTGTTGCAGGTGAATCGTGCGTTTCCGAAAGAAACGTTCGACTTCTGGCCACAGTGCCGCCGGTTGTTGCCTCAAGTAGAGGTGTTGTCAGAGCACATTAGACGTGGCTCATTGTCCGACTCCGCTACCGGGCGACTGCTTGCCACCGCCGGTGAGTTTCTAAAAGAACAAGCCCAATATCGGGAAGCGGAGCCGCTCATAAGACAGTCACTGGAGGTTCGCCAGCGAGCGCTTGGTCCGGAACATCCTGAGGTGGCGGACAGCCTCAACAAGCTAGCGATGCTTCTGCGTGCGCAGGGGCACTTGGAGCAGGCAGAGCAGGTTTGTCGCGATGCACTAAATCTCCGAGAGAAGACTCTAGGCAGAGAGCACCACGACGTCTCCGAGAGTTTGAACGACTTGGCGATTGTGTGGGATGACTTGGGACGGTTCGACGAGTCGGACCCG
>CALLYL010000128.1 GCA_937859535.1 uncultured Myxococcales bacterium | reverse complement strand
GCGCGTGCTGCTGTACCACGGATGCTCGACGAGCAGCGACCACTCTCCGGCGGCGGTCGGCTCGTAGCGGTTGACCTGAAA
The DNA here is from genome assembly GCA_937859535.1 of uncultured Myxococcales bacterium. GTDB lineage: Bacteria > Myxococcota_A > Polyangia > Palsa-1104 > JAEUJZ01 > JAEUKA01. The sequence goes on along the minus strand of CALLYL010000128.1, from coordinate 9,702 downwards.
ACCGGGGCCCGCTTGTTGAGCAAACGCCGCTTGAGTCACACCGCAGGTCCAAAGCAAGGCAAAGGCTGGCAAGAGTTTTCGCACGATCTACCCCTAACGATGTCGGAAGGGCCGGCTTCTGCGAAGACGGCGAAAAAAGCGAGGCACAGCCGCAAGCAGCAGCAGCGCCAAGACGGAAGTTATTTGCGAAAGTGACGAGTGCTGCGCCGAAAGCACACAGCCAAAGCCACCACCGCCGAGCTGAGCCGGGCGATACGGTGTGAGCGCGGCATCGTACGGCACCACGGCCGTCGTCTCATTGTTGGCGAGCACGTCATCGGGAACCAAGCCACTGACCTGCGCTGAAAAGCGCAGCTCACTCGGGTTGGTGTCGGCCATCGGCTCGATCACCAGCAGTACGTCGTGGGTGGTAAAGCGAGTCAGCGCGGACTCACGACACTCGTAGCCCGAGCTTTGCCCGGTACAGACAAGCTGCGGAGAGCTTGGCTCGCGGACCACCCGAAAGCCAGCGGGAACCGCAAAGCGCAGGACCACATCGCGGGCGTCGCTCGGTCCCATGTTGCGTGCCGACACCAGCACCGTCACAGGTTGCAACGGAGCGGCGGGGGTCGGGGCCGGAGTCACCAACACTTGCAGGTCCGCAGACGGCTGAATCGGCGTGGTGAGCGTCGCTTGGTTGTTGCTCAGGTCGACGTCGGTGCTACCGCTGGCTGCGGCGACACTCGCTCGATAGGTAATCGGTCCACTCGCCGAAGAGGGCACCGCCACCACGACCTGATACACCGCCTTCTGACCCGGCGACAAACTCACCGTGGAGGCAAGCTCTTGGAAGCCACGACTGGGGTTGCAGCTCGCGACCTCGGTCGCAGCGGTTGGGGTTGCGCTACAGCTCCAGTTCACCGAGGGAAATCCGCTCGGCGTGAGCAAGCTGGAAACGGGCGCGGCCAGCACCAGTTCGCTCCCGACGTTTTCCACGGTCACCGTCATGGTGTAGCTGGTGCCCGGTACCGCGCTCTTTTGGGTGCTGGTCACGGTCACCGCCAGATCGGTCGGTAGGCACCCCGGAATCGCACTGCCCGGCACAAACGTAAGCTCTTCGCCCTCGCTGCCACGGGTGGCACCATTGACCGGAAATTCGCTCACGGCCGCCGCCAAAGAGGTTCCGGCCGCCGCTCCTTGGCTATCACGAACCACACTGACCGGCAGCGTCGCTGGCACGATCAGCACGCCGCCGCCGCCACCACCACCGGGCCCTGCCGCATCACCAACATTGGCCGGAGTGCCCTGATTGCCACCGAGCCCGCCCCCCGCTTGCAGCCGCAGCGTCCCTTCCAACGTGGGAACCAGCAGCGCCAGCGTGCCACCGCCACCGCCACCACCAGCCGCCTGATCATGGGTCGGCCCCGAGGTGCTACCGCCGGGAAGTCCGCTGCCGCTGACCCGACCGATGCCGGTGAGGCGACTGCCCCATAGAAACACCAGCCCGCCGCCGTTGCCACCGGGTGCTCCGGGTGCTGCGGTCTTGCCGCTCGTATCACCACCACCGCCGCCGCCGCCGAAAAACAGTCGGCTGCTGGCGCTCTGGACGATCGGATGGCCACCGCGACCACCGCGCTCTCGCCGCTGGTTGCCGCCCCACGACACGATGCCGGGTGCGCTGGTCAGTGCGTCTTGGTCGCTCGCGCTGCCCGAGTAACCGCCACGTCCGCCACCGCTCGAGGCGCTCAGCTTACCCAGGCTGATGGTGACCGGATCGAGCATCCACGCCGCTTTGCCAACGGCGTTCGGATCCATGACACCGCTGCCGTCATAGGTGACCGCTGCGCCACCGTTGGCACCGCCTCCACCACCGCTCTTGACCCCATTGCCGCCGCCACCCCCGTTGGCCGGAGCACCTCGACCAAAGTTGCCCGACGCCGCCGCATATTCGACCGCGCTGCCGGCGATGCTCTCGCCCTTGGCCGCACCAAGTGAAGCCTGGGTGGTGCGAAAGCCACTGCGATCGACCGTCTCATCGGCTTGGGCCACAAGTCCAGTCTGCGCCGCGCCCCCGCGAAAACCCTGGCCGCTCACATCAATCGCGCCGTCGATGGTGACGCTGCCCGAGGCCCGCACGGCCACGATACCGCCGCTCTGCCCATCCCATCCGAGTGCCTTTACGCTCGCTCCGGTCGTGATCGTGAAATTACCGACCTGAGGCACCCGTACGACCTGAGAGTGACCCGCCAAGCTGTAGGCATTGCGCAGCCCGCCGCAGCGAGTATCGAGCAGCACCTTGGAGTTGGGGCCATCGACACCGCGCACCCGCAACAACTCGTATAGACCGGCACCTTGGAGGCTCTGCACCGTGCCGTATTGATCGTCATCGGTGGATCGGATCTGCGCCCCTTGCATCTGGATGATCAGCACCAGATCGTCGGCCTTCACCCCGAGCAGGGCCAGGCTCTGCACCGTGACCGCGGTATCGCCCGCTGCCGCCGCTGCTGTCAGCGGTGAATAGCCATTCACCACCTGTCCGGCCGCCGATACCGTGAGATCGCCGTCGGGATTTATCACCAAGCGCGACGAGTGGGTGTCTGCCCAAGGCAGCGTCTGCTGCGCCGAACAGGCAGAAGCGCACGACAGAAACCCCAGCGTCAGCAAGGCGCGGGCTGCCATCGTCTGTCTAGGTGGTGACGCTTTCGACACGATACTCAGTTGAAATTGTATCGTTGCCGATTTTGTATTGGCAATTGCTAAAGATTTATCCAGCTTTATCCGAATGTGGCGAGTGTGGCTTAGGTGTTGCGGCGACAGTACTCGAGGCCGTCGCGTAAGTTTCGCAGCGTCTTGAGCGCCGACAGATCGACTCCGGCCCGTACGATGGTATGGGCCAGGGCGGCCGCCACGCCGGTGATGACCGACTGTGAACCCAGCAGCTCTATCGAACGCGTCAGCCGCAAGAGCAGCCGCGCCCCTTCCTCATCGAGTGCGCCGCAGCCGGTCAAATCGAGGATCACAAACTGCGCCCGCTTTTCCGACACCGACGACAGCAGTCGCTCGGCCAGCTCGCTACCACGGGCATCACTCAGCTCGCCAATGATCGGCACCGCCAGCGTCCCCCGCCCGACATCGAGGATTGGTGCCGACAGTGCCAAGATCTCCTGACGCTGCGTCTCCACCAGCGCCAGCGTGTGGTGCAGCTCTTCAACGATCTGGTTGCGGGTTTCGGCGAGCGCTTCGGCTTGACGACGTTTGGTCACATCGCGCTGCTGCACCAGTATGGCCGCTCCTCCCGTGACCGGATCCGTGGCCCGCCGTGCTTCGACCACGTACCAACACTCACCTGAGCTCACGTTCACCGACAACTCGGCCTGATACAGCTCGCCCGCCGCGATGGTGCGCAGGATCTCTTGCCAGTCCTTGGGAAACATCGAGAACAGCTTGGCATCATCACCAAACTCACGAAGAACCGCCGGGTTGTGGTACAGCTCGCCGCCCTGCCCATCGAACAGACTGACCAGCATCGAGGTGTGACGCAGCGCTTCCACACCCCGCACCATCGAACCTTCGAGCGTCTGGTCCTTGTGCATCGCCTGAAACAGGATCGCCAGTCGTCCATCGTCTAGCTCGACTCTGGAACCATGCAGGGTCATGGTCGTTGGCTTGCCCCTCGGGTATAGCGTCCAGTCCTCGGCGACTTCTTCACCTCGACGTACCGCCCGCATGTAGCTGTCCAGCCGAGCCTGCGTCGCGGGTGAGTTATCTGAATAGTCTCGCGCCGCCAGATCGTCCATGCTCTTGGCCTTCCAGAGCAGCAGCGCCTCTGGGTTGGCCCAGCGGATGCGGGCTTGGTCATGGTCATAGACCCACACCGGAAGCTTCGATTGTAGAAGCGCGGACAGTTGCTCAGATAATCCCATGGCTTCGTCGACCATAACAGTCCTTCGCGCTGCTCATCAAGTACGTGGTTTCGGTACCGACTGAGGTTAGGTCTTCCCAGGTGCGCGCCCGCTCCCTATAATCCGTCCGCCTCGACGTACCACCCGGAGACTTGAGCCGTGAGCACCGCAAACGTCCACCCCGCCGACAGCAATGCCGCCCCGAGCGCGGCCCCAGGTACTACCCCGATCGGGGAACCCACTCGGTCCAACTTCATTCGCGACATCATCGATGCGGATCTACAAAGCGGTAGGCATACGCAAGTCGTCACCCGCTTTCCTCCGGAACCGAACGGCTACCTGCACATCGGCCACGCCAAGTCGATCTGCTTAAACTTCGGAATCGCTCGCGACTATGCGCAGCAAGGACGCAGCGCGGCGTGCCACCTCCGCTTTGATGACACCAATCCAACCAAAGAAGACATCGAGTACGTCGAAGCGATCCAGCACGATGTAAAGTGGCTCGGCTTCGACTGGGGCGACAAGATGTTCTTCGCCTCCGACTACTTCGAGAAGCTGTACGAGATCGCGGTCTACCTGATCAAACAAGGGAAGGCGTACGTAGACAGCTCCACGCTGGAAGAGATTCGCGAAGGTCGCGGCACGCTCACCGAGCCCGGCACAGAGAGTCCCTATACCAAGCGTACCGTCGCAGAAAACCTCGATCTGTTTGCCCGCATGCGCAAAGGGGAGTTCCCCGATGGCGCGCATGTGCTGCGGGCTCGCATCGATATGTCGGCCAAGAACATGCTGATGCGTGATCCGGTGATCTATCGGATTCGGCACGCTCATCATCACCGAACGGGCGACGCATGGTGCATCTATCCGATGTACGACTACGCGCATCCTTTGTCCGATGCGATCGAGTCGATCACGCACTCGATCTGTACGCTCGAGTTTGAAAACAATCGTGAGTTCTACGACTGGGTGGTTACCGAGGCTCGTGAGCTGCTCCCCAAGGTAGTCCCGCATCAATACGAGTTTGCGCGGCTGTCTTTGGCATACACCATGATGTCAAAGCGCAACCTCCTCAAGCTGGTGGAGGAGAAGGCTGTCTCGGGCTGGGATGACCCCCGGATGCCGACGATTGCCGGGCTGCGCCGTCGTGGCTACACCCCGGAAGCCATCCGTGACTTTGCGGACATGATCGGAGTGGCCAAAGCCAACAGCCAAGTCGACTTCGAAAAGCTCGAGTACTGCATCCGCAACGACTTGAACTACCGCGCACCGCGACGGATGTGCGTGCTCGATCCGATCAAAGTGGTGATCACCAACTATCCTTCTGGACAAAGTGAAGAGGTCGAAGCGGCAGACTTTCCTCCCGATGTCGGTAAGCCGGGATCGCGTCCGCTGCGCTTTTCCCGCGAGCTGTACATCGAGCGCTCCGACTTTGAGGAGAAGCCGCCGAAGGGATTCCACAGGCTCTCTCCCGGTCAGGAAGTACGACTCCTGTTTTCGTATATTATACGCTGCGAAGGTGTAATATCGGACGACTCTGGAAGGGTCATCGAACTGCACTGCACCTACGATCCCGCGACCCGTAGTGGACAGTCCTCGCGCCGCGTCAAAGGCAACATCCACTGGCTGGATAAGGAGTCGGCGCTGCCCTGTGAAGTGCGGCTCTATGAGCGGCTGTTTGTCGCAGAAAAGCCCGGTGAAGAGCACGACTTCCACGAAGACCTAAATCCGGATTCTCTACGAGTAATATCCGGTGCGCTGATCGAGCCGAGCGTCGCCAGCGATCCTTCCGGAAGTCGTTATCAGTTTGCGCGCCAAGGATTCTTCGCCAGCGATTCGATTGATAGTCGTCCTGGTCACCTGGTGTTTAACAGAGTGGTCGGACTGCGCGACTCCTGGGCCAAGCAAAGCCAGAGCGAAGTCGCGCCGGAAGAGTCTAAGCCGACGCCGAAAGCAGAGCCGGTCACCAAAGACGAGTCTACGGAGCGAAGTCGTCCGCAGAAGAAGAGTCGAGCCCAGCTCCGCGCAGAGGCCCGTCAAAAAGATCCGGCTCTGGCGGCCCGCTATGCTCGCTATCTCGATGAGCTAAAGCTCGGTGAAGAGGAGTCCGATATCCTGTCGGGAGAACCGTCGGTACCGGAGTTCTTTGAAGCCGCGCTGGCAGTCTATCGCAACCCCCAGAGCATCGCGAAGTGGATCATGAGCGAGCTGCTGCGCGCACTCAAAGATCGACCGCTTTCGGAAGTACCGTTTGCCGCCACTCAGCTTGCCGAGCTGGCCCGACTGGTGGATGAAGGCGAAATTTCGGTGGGCGCTGGCAAGAGCGTATTCGCCGCCATGATGAGTGAGGGCGGCTCACCCAAAGCGCTCATCGACAAGCTCGGACTAAAGAAGGTCGCCGACCACAGCACGCTGGAACCCCTGGTCGACAAGGTCATCGCCGACAATGCCGAAAACGCTGCCCGTTACCGCGAAGGCAAGAAATCGCTGCTCGGCATGTTCGTCGGCCTAGTCCTCAAAGCGACCGGCGGCTCTGCTGATCCCACCCTCGTCCGCAAGCTGATCATTGCCCGCCTCGGCGAGTAGTTAGCTCTTCCGGAGCTTCGAAAACAGCGGACCGTCGCTGCTCGGACGCGCAGGCGGCTCGGGAGGCAGCGGTGCGGGCTCCCCTGCCGATTTGTTCAGATCGAGAATCCGGGTCTCGCCAATATAGGACTGAGTCTCATACAGCGTGATGCGGCCAATCTTGCGCACGATATCGGCCATCCGCTCTGACTCCAGCAGCAGCACGTCGGCAAAGCGATGCAGCTCGACGTATTCGCCCGGTAGTTTCTGCTTGAGCAGCCCGGCATAACCCATCACCGATGTAAGAGGCTGATTCAGCTCATGCGCCGTCGTTCCCGCCAGCTCGACCAGTACCGCTTGTTTTTGCGTCTCGGCGAGCTGGTGCTGGGTCTTGCGCAGGTTCTCTTCCATAAAGATTCGTTCGCGCAAATCTTGGAAAATGCCGACCGTCGCCAGCTCACGCGCACCATCACGAATCATCGCCGCCGTGAGCGCCACCGGAATCGGCTCGCCGCCCTTGCCGACGATGGTTCGCCGCGCCTGAAGCAGTCGCCCCGGTCCACCGAATTGGTCGCTGCGCAGCTCCGCCATGATGTGAACCGCCTCGCGCTCGGCGAACAACCGCCACACTGGCAGATGGCCCAGCACTTCCTCGGCGCTGTAGCCGGTGATGCGACTCGCACCTTGGTTAAAGATGCGAACCCGCCCGCGCAGGTCGGCCACCACGATGCCATCCACCGTCGAATCGATCACCCGATCGAGGAACTCCTTGGCCCGCCGAAGCTGCGCTTCGAGCTGACGCCGCTCGGTGACATCTCGGAAGGTGACGACGCACAGCCGCTTTGGTTCCAGAATCTGTGAGGTCGACGCCGACAGGGTCAACAGCTCTTGCGAAGTCGAGATGAGCGGAAGATCGAAGTTCGACGGTGTTCGTCCGGTGTGAACCTCTTCAAGCACCGCCTGCACCCGCTCGCGCTGGGCCTCGGGAACATGCTCGGTCAGCGGTCGCCCGGCGAGCCCCGCCGTCGCATATCCCGTAAGCTGCTCGGCCACCCGATTGAGCCACACCACTTTGCACGTGTCGTCGAGGACAATGATACCGTCGGTGCTCGACTCGAAAAACTCACGATATCGGCCGAGTCCCGGTGGTCGCAGCGCTGGCCCGAGTAGCTCGACCCGCAGGGGTCTCGTCCGCTCGCGCAGCGTTTCATCGAGTCGCAGACCCGGAATCGCCAGCGCCAGCACCTGCAATAGCGGCACCAGCGCCGGATCATCGGCCGGATGTTTCGTTGCAAACAGCTCGGCCCCACCACCCAGCACCAGCGCCCAACGGACCGCTTCACGACCGCCCGATGGCGTCGGAAGCAGACACAACCACAGCTTGGCCGCATTCTGGGCTGTCCACCCGAGCGCATTGTGAAGTTGCGCCGCTGCACTGTCGTCGTGAAGTGGCGCCATCGCGCCCTGCCGGAGCGCCGCCCGCATCGCCAGAAGCGGCAGCCGCCGAGGCACCAAGCTAGACTCTTGACTGTCGGCGGCGATCATCACCGTCAGCGGATCGTGCTCCTCCGAGACCAAGCACAGCGCTGCGTGCCGACAGCCAAGCGACTCTTGCAACAGCGACAAAATCTGGCGCAGCGCCGCAATCGAATCCGACAGCGACTCACCGCCGTCATCGACGGCAACCGGCACCGGCGCATTTTCATCACGAGCTCGCAACGCCGCTGGCAACGGGCAAAGCAGCCGCAGTGCCCGCATCACCAACTCATTGCTACTGAGGCCACCAGCATCACCTGCGTGCTCGGCTGTGGCCGGTGATACCGACTCGTGGACGGTGATAAACGGCAAAGTCAGCAGTTCTGACGACGACATGGAGACCGGCACAGCGGCGCAGGTTAGCAAGCTTTGGTTTCGCTGTCAGCGCGCTCGCGTCACCAATCCGTCACGGAGTACACTGAAACAGATGCTGATTCCCCATAGCGCCGCCTTGCTGCGTGTCGACTGGCTCGTCGCGGGTCAGCGATCTCTCGTCGAAAGCCCGGGGCGCATTGGACTTTCGGCCTGTCCTGGACGGCCCGATCTCGGCGGTACCGTAGAGGCCGATATCCGAAAGCTGGCGTCACTCGGGATCTCGGTGGTCGCCGTATCAGTAAAAAAAAAAGAGCTCGAATTTTACGGCGTGTTTGGGCTGCGCAATGCCCTGCGCGAGGCCGGACTTCTCAGCTTGCAGTTTCCGATTCACGACGCCGAGCCACCGACCGACGTGCTGGCGACGCGGGCGCTCTGCACGGAAATTCTGCGCTGGGCCGGAGAAGGCAAGCACTTGCTCATCCACTGCATCGGTGGTTGGGGTCGCTCGGGAACCATCGCGGCGGCGCTCCTCATCCACGAAGGCTACCCACCCCAGCAGGCCATTGGACTGGTCCGCCAGTCGCGCAGTCCACGCTGCATCGAGTCCACATCGCAAGAGCGCTTCGTGGTCAAGTACGCAAATGCCCACCGAGAAAGCCGCCGCTTCTATGTGATCCTGACCCGGCCCGAGCTACCAGAGCGCCTCGGTGGAGAGTCGGGCAATCGACGACTCCGTCGCAGCGGCCGCCCCGCCATTGAGCTGCTCTCAGCGGAGACCCTGCGCGAGCGGATTGCCGAGCACACCGATCTCCACGACCCAAACCCGCTATTGGTCCTGTCGGGAGAAGCGCACCCCGAGCAGATCGACAGTGACCTGGATCTTTCGCTCGACCGAGCCTTTTCTTGCGAAAACTCGCGCTGGCAGGCGACTCCGCTGGGCTCACTTCACGAACCCCCATCGACCTCGGCTGCCCACCGTGGGCATCCCAAGTAGCGCTCCGGTCCACCGCTGGCCCCACTGGGTCACTGCGACTTGAGCAGGACTGCGCCACCAGCCCCGACCGCCAACACGCGGCGACCGGTCACCAACACCTGAAACAGATCATTGGTGGTTCCACTTGCGAAGCTGCGCCACGTAGTGCCGGAACGCTGCAGGAGCTGGCCGCCCGTACCAACAGCCCAGACCGAGGTCGCGCTGCTGCCCATCACGCTCCACAACTGGCTGGTCGTGCTGCTCGGCTCGGCAACCCAACCGCTACTGCCACGACGCAGAATGGTTCCTTGCTCACCCACCGCGAAGGCGTTCACCGAATCAGCGGCCCACACCCCCAAAAGCCCAGCGTTGCTCGGGCTGGTCTCGTTTTGCCACTTCCCAGCGCTGCGGCGTACGATCGTGCCACTGCTTCCG
>CALLYL010000127.1 GCA_937859535.1 uncultured Myxococcales bacterium | reverse complement strand
CTGTGGATGTTCGTGATCGCGGCGGGCCTGCCGGGCTGCACGGATACACCCGATCCATGTGCCGGCTATGACCGCGCTTGCATTGGTGTCACCGTCGACAGCGGCCCAGCCAGCACCTATCAACTACTGGTCCGAGTCCTGGACGGCTACGGCAGCATCACCCCCCAGACACCGCGTAAGGTGCCCCAGCAGCAGCTTACGTATCCGCTGCGCTTCGCAATTCGCTTTGATGAATTCGACCGTCAGCATCGAGGGATGGTGTCCTTCGAGATCACCGCCCTGGATGATCACGGCGACACCCTTGGCCAAGTGCAGCGCTCGGTGGCGATCAACTACACCGAAAAGGTCGCAGTCAGCGTGTCGATTGGTCCGCCGTTCGATATGGCGATGCCAGAAGACCTCCGCCCCCCGGCGGATTTGGCGATGCCCGACTTGACGATGCCCGACCTTGGGACCACCGATGGCATGCGCACCGACGGGGGGCCGATCTAGCGACGACAGCGCTCGACCCCCTGCTAGGAAGCAAGCCTGTAGGTGAAGAGGAGAGCTTCGCCAAGGGCCAAAGAACACTCAAGAATGTGGTAGGGTGCCTAATGAGTGGGCGGGCGCCCTGGCTGCTGGTGGCTCGCGGAAAGAATGTCCCGACTGCGCATCCAGATCGTTAACCCCGCCGACGGTGGGTTCTTTTACTGGCTCATCAAGTACTACCTGTTCGCGGCCCTTGGGCTGGTTCTGGTGATGCTCCATGTGCTGGTTGCGGTCTACGTGTACTTTGCGCGGAGCCTGCCGGAGACGCCGGATCTCTCGCGCTATGCGCAGCTAGCGCCGGGTGTCACCGAGATCTATTCGGGCGATGGCAGCTTGCTCGCCACGCTGGCCAGCGAGCGACGAGAGGTTTTGCCGCTCAGCAAGATTCCGCAGCCGCTCATCGATGCCGTGATAGCCACCGAGGACCGGCGCTTCCCTGAACACCGTGGGCTGGACCTCCGGGGCCTGATCCGAGCGATGCGCGTCAACTTCCGCTCGGGACGGATGCGGCAAGGCGGCTCGACGATCACGCAGCAGGTGGCCAAAGCCTTCCTGGGTGCAGACCGCACCGTGTCGAGGAAGGTTCGCGAGGCGATCCTGGCACGGCGGCTCGAGTCGCGTTATTCGAAGACCGAAATCCTACAGACGTATCTCAACCACACGTTCTTGGGGCACGGCAGCTTTGGAGTGCAGGCGGCGGCGCGACGCTACTTTGACAAGAACGTCTGGGAACTGGCCGTCGAAGATCAGGCGCTGCTCGCTGGCCTGCTCAAGGCACCGACGCGTTACTCGCCGATCGACCACCCACAGTCCGCACAACAGCGTCGGGACACCATCCTTCACAACATGGTTGAGGTGGGCAAACTCGATGCGGCGGTAGCGGCCAAGCTCTACGGCAAGCCGATCGTGCTCCAGCAGCGGCGGGATGGCTCGCGGGATGTATCACCGTACTTCGTCAATCAAGTCCGCAAAGATCTGGTGGCTGCGCTCGGGGAACGACGCGTAATGGAAGACGGTCTGCGCGTGGAAACCACGGTGCAGCCGTTCCTTGATGTGTTGGGGACCGACAACGTCGACTTTGCGGTACGAAGGCTGGATAAACGCCAAGGCTACCGAGGACCAGAGGCCAACCTCGATCCAGATGCGCAGCGGGTGTTCCTTCTGCGCGCCCAGAAGCGATATGCCGAGCCACTGAAAGAAGAAACGCTGTACCTGGGACTTGTGACGTCGGTACGTCCTAGCGGTGCAACGGTGCAGATCGGTCCGCATACGGTCGAGCTGCCGCTCAACAACATGCTATGGGCGGCTCGCTATAACCCGCGTGATCCCACCAACGATCGCTTGATTCTGTCGGCGTTCGAAGCGCTGAAGTCTGGTGATGTAATCTGGGTCAAGCTGGCGTTCCGCTCGAACCTGGCGAAGTTTAGCGACTTTGTCTATGCGCCCATCACGCCCTATAAAGAGGGTGCCAGCGAATCAAAGCCACCACCGGTTGCGAGGCCGCAGCCCAAACCGCTCGTAGCGGCCCCTACTCCGCGACCGCCCGCTACCCCGCAAGTGGTGCGACCGCAGCCCAAAGCGGCAGTGACGGGGGTTCGTCCGGTGGGACCAAACCGAGGCGCGATCGCCAACACTCGTGGCAAAGCGGGTGCACCACAACGTGGTCCTGTGGGACGACCCAATCGGGCCGTTGCAGCGGGAAATCGGCCTGGGTTGGTCCATCGTCCTGGGCAGCCCGGTGTCCCGCAGAGTAAGCCTGCCATCGCGCAGACCAAGCCCACGGTCGCGCAGAGCAAGCCAGTCGGTGCAGCCGGGGGGGTCGACAGTGGCGACACGCGGCCTGTCACGGCCTTCGGGCGACCGAGTTACGTGCCCGGAACCGGCGTGTTCATTCCTCCCGATGGAGATCCTCGCCGAGCCGGTGCCCCAGCCGTTCAACCGGGCAAGCGCCAGGAGGTTGGCGAGGCCGTCTGGCTCCCTGAGCAGCATCGCAAAGCCCCGCTCACCGGCCCTCGCGAGGTGGCGCTGGAACAGAGCCCGCGCCCTCAAGGTGCCCTGTTCAGCTTCGACCTTCACAACGGCTACGTGATGGCGATGGTGGGTGGCAGTGACTACGATCGCTCCGAGTTCAACCGGGTCACCCAGGCCTGTCGTCAGCCGGGCAGCGCCTACAAGCCGATCTACTACTCGCTCGCACTCGACCGTGGCTACAGCTACGACACGATGTGGAACGACAAGGTCAAAGTTGAGATCGACCCAGTCACCGGCGAGCAGTGGCTCCCCACCAACATCGACGGCAGCTATGGGCAACAGGTCAACCTCGAGCGGGCGCTCATCTGGTCCAAAAACCCGCCCGCGCTCGAGGTGTTCAAGACGATGGGCAAAAAGGACGTTGCGTCCTGGGCTCGACGGCTGGGAATGACCACGCCAATCCATGCCGACGATGCACTGGCTCTCGGTGCCTCGTGCGTGCGGGTCGATGAGCTGTCGAAGAGTTTTTCGCTGTTCGGCCGTGGCGGCCGCCCCGTCGATCTGGTGACGGTCAAGCGGGTGCTTTCACGCAGTGGTGAGGTGCTGATCGACAACAGTGCGTGGGATGATCCGATGCTCGACGGTCGTTCTCGGCTGGAGCGGCTCATGGCGCAGGCGGGCAGACAGAAACGGCCGGTCATTGCTCCACGCACCGCGTATCTCACCGGCACGCTGCTTCGTCGGGTTGTTGCACAAGGTCACAGCAAGCCGATCCGCGACACCGCGCTGGTCGCAGCAGGCAAGACGGGTACCTCGAGCCGAACCTCGGACGTATGGTTCGTGGGCTTCACCTCGCGCTGGCTTACCTCGGTGTGGGTGGGAGACGACACGTACGAGCGACAGCTTGGATTTGCCGACGCCAGCTTCACGATCAGCGTACCGATGTGGGCTCGTTACATGTACCACGCGAACCGCGACGCCCCACTCGGCGAGATGCCCGAACGAACCGCTGGCCTCAAGCCCCTCGATCGCGGCGGGCCGCTCATCGCAGGATTTCCACCGCCGCCGAGCGTGGGTCTGAGCCCCGAGGGTAGACCGTACG
>CALLYL010000126.1 GCA_937859535.1 uncultured Myxococcales bacterium | reverse complement strand
GAAGGACTCGCCAAGCAGCCGTGCCAGATCCAAAATCGTTAGGACATTCGCGCCAGATGGCATTTCGCGACTCAAGTCCTACATCGTCGCCAAATCGAAACCTTTCGCGACTCCGCTGGTGAAGAAACTCATCGAGCCCCAGACCTTCCAGTATCGTGGAAATCCACTGGTGCAAGAATTTCACGCTCACAACGCTACGTGGTCAAACGAACGGGCATTGGAACTTGCAATCGCAAAGTTCGAACTATCGTCTGCCGGGAATGCTTCCACGCTTGAAATTGGCTCCGTACTCACCCACTACGGTATAGGCACCTTGTTTCCTCGCACGATCGTAGACAAATATGAGCCAAGTAATGGTGTAATCAACCAAGACATTTTCGACCTTGTTCCAGACTCCAAATTCGACCTCGCATTTAGCCTTTCGACGTTCGAGCATATTGGGATTGATGAGCATGATGCAGAATACGAACCTGAACGGGCTCTGGCCGCCGTTGATCATGTCCTTTCGAATGTGCTCACAAAAGGTGGCCGGTTGATCTTGACGGTTCCTGTCGGCTACAACAGCGCGCTTGATCAAGCTGCGTTCGCACCCAAAGGTCCGCTGAAACCGGTCGCGGCGTTCGTCCGTCTTGATCGTCGCAACCGGTGGAGGTCGGTTGAGCCAGGCGAACTCACGCGCACACGGTACGGCCACCCCTATCGAGCTGGCAATGGACTGGTGGTGTTCGAAGCAACGGCCCATGCATAGGCTTCCGTTTCGAGTTGGTCGGGCAATCTCGCCCTGGGTTGGAGACAAGCCAAACTCCGACCCAGTTTCTCACGGGGGTGACTTGTCGTGGCTCCCAGCGGTCCGAGGTTGGAACGCTTCAACGATCGAGCGGTTGCACGAAGGACACTGGGTATCTGCGGGCGACCTCGCCTCCGATCCCTGTCTCAACGGGTATTCGATCTACAATTCTGGCGCGGCGAGTGACGCTGCCCTGTATTGAAGGAGCCTGAGTCGTTGCGCGCCTGCTTGATACCTGCCCGGGGTGGCAGTAAACGTATCCCGAAGAAGAACATTCGATCGTTCCATGGGAAGCCAATCATCGGCTGGTCGATCGAGGCCGCTCGACAATCGGGCCTCTTCGACGAAGTCCTGGTGTCGACCGACGACGACGAGGTCGCGCGAGTAGCCCTAGACTTTGGCGCAGAGGTGCCGTTCCGCCGACCAGCCGCGCTTGCAGACGATCACACCGGCACATTCGCGGTAGTTCGACATGCCGTCGAGTTCATGGAGTCGGCCGGGCGCGACGCAGAGCAATGGTGCTGCCTCCACGCGACTGCGCCATTCGTGCGGGAACGGCATCTGCGGGCTGCGCATCAACTGCTTGTTGACACCGGGGCAGATTTCACGTTCAGCGCTACGACATTCGCCTTTCCAGTGCAGCGGTCGCTGCTGATTGATTCCGACGGTGCCGTAACACCACACTTTCCTGAACACCTCATGACGAGATCTCAAGATTTGGAACCGGCTGTGCATGATGCCGGCCAGTTCTACTGGGGAACTGCTCGGTCTTTCGTCCGGTATGACTCACCGTTCTCGGCAAGATCGCTTGCCTACCTACTGCCAAGGACGGAGGTGCAGGACATCGATACTCCGGATGACTGGCAGGTGGCGGAGCGACTTTTTGCGCAGCGCACGTGCGACTCGTAATCCGTGCCGACGGCGGCGACGGAATCGGAGTGGGGCACCTTGCCCGGACGCTCGCTGTGTCAAGCAGGTGGTTGGACACCGGCGGCAGCGCTGTGCTCGCCACGGCTGCTTTGCCGGAGGACTGGGAACGGCGCTTCAAATCGCTCGGTGTCGAGGTAGCGGCGCCGAGCGGCTTGACCGAACTGGCAGATCAAGATGCGGTTCTTCTCGTGGACGGTTACCACCTTGCGGAGGTGACGAATACCACGGAGGGCTTCCGTGCAAAGGTGGGGATTGATGATTTTGGATTGGGCCAGTTCGGGCCCGGCCTCGATCTGATTATAGATCAGAGCCTGCACCCATCGGCGGCACTTCCTGTCTCATACAGAGCTGCCGGACGGGTGCTTCGTGGCCAACGCTTTGTCATGCTGCGACCGGAACTCCAGGCTGGAGCACCCCGTCCGGCAGCGCAGGACAGCCAGCAACTTGTCGTTTCCCTCGGGGGCCGTCCAAGCGATTCTGTCCGACGGTGGGCCGACAAAGTGGTGTCGCAACTTGACCAGAACATCCGACCGCTTTTGCTGATTGGGGTTGAAGACGTTGGGGACGTGCTCCGTCGGACGGACATTGCGCTCGCAGCGGCCGGTTCGACAACCTGGGAGTTGTGCCGATTCGGAGTTCCGGGTGTCTACATCTCGCTCTCACCTAACCAGCAACATGTACTCGAGACGATTGAGAAGCTGGGTTGCGGTGTCTCCCTGGGGAGTTTTGACGAGGTGAGTTCGTCACGGGCCGCCCACGAACTAGCGACGCTCCTTGCAGACCGCGGGCGAATGGGCCGGATGGCTGATGCTGCGGCCAATTCGGTTGACGGAATGGGTACGCGAAGGGTCGTCTGCGCTCTTCAGTCGCTATCCCTGACGACACGTCCCGCGTGCGTGCTTGACCGAGCGATGTTGTTCGAGTGGGCCAATGACGAACGCACTCGGGCCATGGCTTTTCGGTCCGGCCCAATCTCCTGGGACACGCACGTCGAATGGCTGACGGGTCGGCTGGCTGACGCCGATCGGCCGACGTTGATTGTGGAGTTCGATAAGGTGCCGATCGGCCAGTTCAAGGCTGATGTGTCGGGACTTGTCGCAACTGTGGGCATTTCGATTGAACGGCAGTATCGGGGCCAAGGCCTGGGAGCCGCAGTCGTGGACATCGGTTCGCAGACCGTTTTGGGCACCAACGAGCACATTGCTCGTCTCGAGGCTCAAGTTCTCGAGGGCAACGTACCCTCCCAGCAAGCGTTCCTAGCTGCGGGCTACACGTCTTCGGGTTCTGGAACAACCGATGGGAAGGACTGGCTGAGCTTCGCGTTTACACGCGAGACTGCCAGCGGACTTGGCCACAACAGAATAGGCTAGATGATGCAGCAGACCATCTCGATCAATGGACGCCTTGTCGGTTTGGGACATCCCGCCTACATCATTGCTGAAATTTCGGGCAACCATAATGGGGACCTTGCACGAGCGAAACGCCTCGTCCGCATCGCAGCCGAGGCGGGCGCAGACGCAGTAAAGTTGCAGACCTACACGGCGGACTCGATGACGCTGAATTCTGATCGGCCGCAGTTCATCGTTGGTCCCGGAACCGTGTGGGAAGGCCGGCGACTCTATGATCTCTACGCAGAGGCAGCGACCCCTTACGAGTGGTACTCCGAACTGGCCGGCGTTGCGGCAGATGCAGACATCTCGTTGTTCTCGACACCATTCGATATCGACGCAGTTCGCTTCCTGGACTGCCACAACGCGCCAGCCTACAAGATCGCATCGTTTGAGCTGCGTGATTTGGCGCTCGTTGAAGCCGCTGCATCTACAGGTCGTCCTGTGATCCTCTCCACGGGGATGGGGACCCTGACGGAGATCGAACAAGCAGTTGCTGTTGCAGAGGCCGCTGGAGACGGCGGGATAGCGGTCCTGCGCTGCAACAGCGCGTATCCTGCAGCGCCAGGTGAGATGGATCTTCGAACTATCTCTGACATGCAGGACCGATTTAGGCTGCCGGTGGGGTTGTCAGATCATTCGTTAACCAACACCGCTGCGGTTACCGCCGTAGCACTGGGGGCTAGCCTTTTCGAGAAGCACTTCATGGAGCGACGCAGCGACGGCGGGCCCGATAGTTCGTTTTCACTTGAACCCGACGAGTTTACACACTTTGTGGAGCAGATCCGCACCGCCGAATCCGCCCTTGGCCAGGTCCGCTACGGGCCGTCCAAGAGCGAGGAACCAAGCCTAGAGTTCAGAAGATCACTCTGGGTCGTTGCAGATGTTGCTGCTGGCGATCGGTTCACTTCCGACAATTTGCGTGCAATTCGCCCGGCTGGCGGACTCACTCCTGCGTTGATTGAGCAGGTTCTAGGCACTATCGCACAGGTGGACGTAGATGCGGGCACTGCCCTAACATCAGACTTGGTCGCTGCTTCTATTGGCGAGACGGAACATTCCGTGGGGACCTCAGCGAAGCATTAGGATCTCATCTTTTCCAAAAGGAACCAGGTGATATCGTCCTGCGGGTAGACAGCGTCCCCTCGATAGCAAAATCCGTAGTCAATGAGTTGAAGATCCACGTACTTCTCTAACATCTCACCGGCAAAATCACGTTTAAAAAGTCGATCGGAATGGCCACGGTAACTGATTCGCATTGGTGTAGGATTATAGTACTCACCAATAAGAATATACCTCGAAGAGGCGTCGTATAACTTTTCATACACGATTGGAAGGTGTTCTGGGTTAATATGTATAAGTACGCCTTTAGTGAAGGACAATTCAAAGGTCTCTTCAGAGCTGTAGTCCAGGATAGATCCTAGCGTGATGTTTTCCTCCCCGATCACGCCAGCAAGCGCAACCGCAGCGAGGGCATTGATCTCGATCGCCTTCAATGAAATTCCCGGGCAGAGGGTCTTTAGGGCGAGTGAGTTCATGCCAATGTTGGCCCCGAACTCGATTGCTGAAGTAAATTTGCCCGCCGTCCTCAAGCTACGCACGAAATAGTTGAGGTTCGCCGCAAACAGCGCGTCTCCTTGGTTGCGGGATACGTAGCCCTCACCGAAATCGCTTGCCCAGAACTCTTCCTGCGCCGTTTGGAAATTGTGGGCTAGTTCGTTCATCGTCCGACCGATCCGATCTGGTTGTTGGCTTCTACCGAGACTATCCAACAACCGGGGTCCGAGTCACCCTGGCTAAATGGGCAGCCCCACCATCCAACCACGGCTACAACAACTTCATGTTCGTTCTATATGAGTTCCACCCACGTCGCGGCCAACGCTTCCTTGCGGGTTCAGGTCAAGTTCAGGCCGCTGCAAGTAGGGCGGAGGCCCGCTCAACCGGGGCTGTCGCAGAGTGTATGAGGACGCGTCAAGCTGAATCGCTGACCTCAGCGGTGCAGCCGACCAGTCCGGCCCAGGGACCTGCGATGTCGATGCTGGCAAACAGTCGCAGGTAGGCCTCAGCGATCTTGTTCGCTCCAAAGTGCGCGACGACTTCGGCTCGTCCAGCCGCACCGAGACGAACCCTCTGAGATTGGTCGTCAAGAAGCTCGCCGATGGCCATGGCCATCTCAATAGGATCCTTCGGAGCGACGAGCAGTCCAGTCTTGCCATGCTGGACGAGGTCGTTGACCCCATTCACGTCGGACCCCACCACCGGTAGCCCGGTTGCCATTGCCTGCAAAATCGCGGTGCTCGCAGTCTCGCCGTAGGTGGATTGAACATATACATCGAGCTTCCGGTAGAACGCTGTCAAGTCGCTACCTTGCACGTGTCCGACGAACACCACTTCGGAGTTAAGTCCGAGACGATCGACCAGCGACAACAAATCAGGAAGGGTGGGGCCATCGCCCGCGATATCCAAGCGGATTGATCGAGTGGGAACGCTCCTCTTCAGCTCGGAGACTGCTCTGATCAGAGTTTGGAAATCCTTGTTGCTGGTTAGGCGAGATGCCATTCCGATGCGGACACCGTGACGCTCTTGAGGCCTTGACGAAGGAGAAAACTCTGCCGTCTCAACGCCGTTCGGGATAACGACGGCGTGCCGGATTGCAGACAACGGCCAATGTCGGAAAGGGTACCGTCGCTTGTAGTCGTCGGATAGGTAGACGACAGCCTCCACGAGTGGAAGCGCGAGGGCGCTCAGCGCGTTGTATGAGATGCTCCGAAGGTCGATCGCCTGATGCTCAATGAGCAGGCACGTACTACTTGTCCGTCGCATGCTTTGAAGCGCTACCTTGGTCGGCACCGCCAGTTTGAGCGTATGTAAGATTACCACTCTTGGCTTAAGATCGCGAACGATTCGGAATATCCGCCGCCAAGCGACAAGATCAAGACGACCTTTTAGCTCGATCGGGTGAATCACCTGAACGTCGGACCATGCCCCAGTGTTTGCCTCCAAAGCCGTCCGCTCGGCGTAAGTGATTACTCCGCTCCGTATTCCGGCGAGAGAGAGTTGTTTTGTAAGGGTCGTAACAACCGGCGCGTGGCCTCCGAGCCCTCCAAACGCAACGTGGAGGACATCGACGCCCGAGTCTGGGTCCGCTACAGAGAGCATTGGTATTCCTTCTTCGTAGATCTGCGACTCCGGGGGTGGGGCATCGACCCTGCTCTCGCCAATACGTAGAGGTTGGAGTGCGGCTCACAACACCAAGTATCGGCATGCTCCGAATGGGGTTAGGTGAGAGGTTCGGCTGTAACCATGATGCTCACTCAACTCTATGGAACTCACAAGTCTATCCAGTGACGGAGGATATACTTTCTGAAAGAACGGCTCGGTGCACGTCGTTGTGGCACCGGCTACCCGCTGATGCGTCCGGCTCCCTTGGAAACTGCGGCTTTGAGCGATTCTACGACATGATCTTGTTGGCCGAAGGTCAAGCCAGGAAACATCGGGAGACTTAACAGACCGGAATAGACTTCCTCGCAGACGGGCAAACCCGACTCGGGGAGGCGCACATCCTTGCTCACTGGGTGATGATGGATGGGCACATAGTGCACTTGCACGCCGACACCTGCAGCGTGCATCTCGTCATACACTCGCTGGCGGTCTGCGACCTGAATCACGAAGAGATGGTACCCGTGGCGGTAGCCCTTCGGAGCCGCCGGAGGAA
>CALLYL010000125.1 GCA_937859535.1 uncultured Myxococcales bacterium | reverse complement strand
GCATCCTACGCGCCAGCAATCGCCGTCGCTACGATGCTCTGTAGATGAGCCCGCCTTACAATCTTAGGGACTTCCTAAAGTCCAGGTTTGGGTGAAGCTACACACTACACGCTGCCCGGTTCTGTATGTTTGGCACACAGGAACATTTCAGCGTCATGAAACAGCTAGTATAATATTAATCCGTCGGCTGGCTGTGAATAATTCATTTTACCACACAGTGCATGCATTAATTCAATATCTACCTTCACTTCTTTCGTGGTGTCGATGCCTGCGGAACTTCTTCGAATCCCAAATCATGGTATGGCAAACCATGATAATCTTGCACTTGATCGCTCTCGGGTGAGTTTCCATCAATCGTTTGCCCATTTTTTCGTGCATATGGGTCGTAGATTATGGGATTCAAGCCAGCACTCTCATTGCCGATTCTCATAAAGTAGTGATTGACCTCCCCATCACCGTCATTATCGATATTTCTGATTGACATTTTCTCCTTTTTCATTCTTTCCAGCATGCCACTTTCGACTAAATATTCTCTCATTATTTTCTCATGTACGCCTGTCGCCATTTGTTGCTTTTCAGTGAGTTTTGGATCTAGCTCTTGCTTGGCGTGCATGGTCCCATAGAGGAGCGATTTCATTGTGTCAACATCGCCATTTGTTAATTCATTGCTATTAATTTTTTCTTGTATTTCTTTCATTTTAATGGTATATTTGGCTTGTTCTTCAGGGTCTTTCCATTTCTTAACATCATTCTGCATTTTATTTAGAAGTGGACTTAATCCCTTTGGTCCATCGAGATACATTGCTGCAGCGATCATTGTTGTTGGACCGCAATAGTCTTTATTTGCTTCTTTCGCGGGATCGCTGGAATCTTGCTGCGTAAGTGTTTTTAGGTACTCTATTTTTTCGTCTTTGGTTCCCATATTTCCGACTTTGGATGTCGGATCCTTTTTGGGAAGATCCTTCAAGTCAGCATCTTTCACATATTCGCTTTGAATCATTTCCGTCGAGATCTTTTGCTTCATTTGTGGATCAGCTCTCAAATCCATGCCTCGCACACTGCGGCGCTGATCTCTCTGGTCCCTCTGCTCATTCGCTCTTCTGATTTTCGCCTTCTCGTCGTTTGCCGCCTTCACCTGGGGGTCGACCTTCGGAGCTTCGACCGGTGTTTGGGGGTCGGGGTTGCCGCCACTGGCCATCCGTTTGATCGATTCCACAAAGCCGGCGAATAGGTCGCCTGCAAAGTTTGACGATGCGCTAGCAGACGTGGAGTATTCGTTCTTAGACTGGTTGGCTCCAGCCGCTGAGGCAGCGTCTCGGTCCCCTGATCCCCAAAACGAGGAGAGACCGGGGCGATTCGCGACGTTTTGCGCTTGATCGCCGGGTTTTCCTTGCCACAAGCTGTCCCTGTTGCTGCCGACAGCATTGGCATCGTTTCTATTTTTTTGATCGAATCCCATTGTCAACCGTCTTTCCTTTTTCGTCGCTCCGGAGCCACGAAGGCATGATTGGGATAAGTGCTTGAAATGTAAGAGGGAATCCGTGCTGTAAATGCGATTGTTGAGACATCAATCGATGTAGTTGGTATGAGCTCCGACATCCATCGAGATAATTATCGATCGGCACCAGGAACAGTTGCTCTCTGAAGGATTTACCGCCTCGCGTCGGCCGCTCGAACTAGCGAATGCTCTGCGATGGATGAGCAGGGTGTCTGCTTTCGCACCAAGGGCGGCAAGACCGGCGCTGTCCCGCAGGCTGTTGAAAAAAGGATAGGCCGCGCACGTTGATGCCTAGGCTGCTTGGGTTTCGGGAGCAAGTCCTAAGTGATGGTCGTGGTCACGTAGGGCTTTGATGAGTAAGGGGAGACTGCGGTATCCTTTGAGTCTCCGGAACCGCTTGGCGGCATCCATCGCCGTCGCACAGGTCCAGCGCAACGCCATCTGTCCGTCTCTCCAGTTCTGCACCCGTTCGCTGAGTTTTCGGACACTCCCAATCTGATTCTCGATCAGGTTGGCGCTGGACAGATGGCGCACGAGCTCGTCTGGGAGTCGGAGTCGCATCACGGTCAGAGTTTCCGAAAGTCCTTCACGCAGCGACGCGGCGGCACCGGGATGCTCGACTTCCAGCGAGCGTGCCAGATTCTCCAGTTGCTTGGTCGCACGCACCGCATCGCGACTGGCGTAGGCCTGCCGCATCGTGTGGCGGACGCTCGGTACGAGCTCCTTGGGAATCTGCTCGGTGACGTTTCTCTCTTTGTGAACGCGGCAGCGCTGAATCAGTGCGCGCTCCCCAAAGACCTCGCGCAGGGCCTTGCTGAGTGCCTTGCTGCCGTCGAGAACCACGAGCAGACTGCGCTCTGTCTGCATTCCGCGTTCGCGCAGATCACACAGCAGTTCACGGCAGGACACGGCGTTTTCGGAGGCTCCCTCGCGCATTCCCAACACGTGTTTATTGCCCTGCTCATCGATTCCTACTGCGACCAGAAGGACATGCTCTGCCACATGAACTCCGTCGAGCATCAGCACACAGAGCTTGAGGGAATCCAGCCGACGCTCAAGGAACTCCTCGACCTGCGCAGTGGCGAGCGAGCGTACTTTTGCGTGCTGACTCCCACCAGCATCTGCTCGGTGGCGCGCTGGTCGATCGGATCCTCGTTCGAGAACTGCTCCCACGTCGGCAGCTTCAGCTCCTGGCCTTCCACCGAACGCACGCGCGGCTTGCGCACCCGAACGCGCCGCCCCCCCCCCAAGACCAGCTCGCCCGGAGTCGAACCGTGGCGATTTGCGGCACGCTGCGGATCATGCTGATAGCGCGGACCACACAGCGCAGTCTGCTCGGCCTTGAGCAGCGCAAAGGGCGCATGCATTCCAACGGTATGCACGAGCTCCTGTAGGCTCGTGGCGACCACTGCCGGCAGCGTAATCGTCAGCTCTCGTGCGGCTTCCTTTTGGTTCTGTTTGCTTGTAGTGTCTCGCATCGGTGGCTCCAAGCAGAGCGTGCCCTGTGTGTTGTGGACCAAACAGCGCCGCTTCGACGTAGAGCTTGGTGTCATCGATGAGATCGGCGTACAGAGTTTCGCGCTCCTCCTTCGAGATCTTGGGAGCCCGCAGAGAGGTACTTCGGTGAGAGACGCGCCGACGGTGATTTGGCATTTGAGTGGGAATCCACTTCTGTGCGCGATGGAGGAGTCGGGTCAGCACGCGATTCGAGTCCGACAGAAGCGCAGAATCGAGCGGAGCACGAATAGGAGCCGCGACCGTAGTGGTGTCTGTGCGGACTGCCGACACCGTCTCCAGTTTGTGCTCGACGGCATAGCGGACGACGTGCACGTGAAGAGCCTGAAGCGTCGTCGGACGCAGCTTGGCGAGGTTACCAGCAATCGACGAACGCTTGGGAGGAGGGTCGGTAAGGCCGAGCAGACAGAAGGCACGGTACGATGGAGAATCGGCCAAATGGAACTCAAGCTGCTCGAACGTGGTGCGCAGCATGGTGTACAAAACCATGAGGCGTAAGACCTGCTGAGCGGACAGTCCATCGCGACCAAAGTCGGACCTGACACCGTCGGAAGTGAGGTCGGAGAGGACCTGCTCCTCAAGTTCGGGCATGGCATCCAGAATCGCGGCCATTGAAGCGAGCAATCGTGCATGCTTGTGGGAAACGGACCGAACAGGGAGAGATAACTGCCGACGGTGAGAGGTGCGCATCAGGACTCCTTTCCAGTGTAGTGCCAAGGAGTCCAGAAAACGGATCAACGGACTCATCCGTGAAGGCGCTCACTGGCGGACACTCAAAGGCGAACCTGAGTAGACGTCACCGACGAGCTGGAGCGAATCTGGGGACTTTTTGGATGGGAACTAGCTATTAGCTTTCGGTAGCCCACGAGCGAAAGGTGCACGCCAATCAGCCGCGACGGGAGAGCGCTCCCAATAGCACACATCAAGGGTCATTACATGACAACGCAGACACCTCGACCCGGAGAAATTCTGAAGCAAATCCTGTGGTTACCTCGCGAAATTCATACTGAGATATTACACAATAACAGTCCCATATTGTTATCTACAATTTAACAGAAAGGTTGCGTTACAATAGAGCGCTTCCCACGACCTGCGCGATGTCGCCCTGCTCTCTAGCACGGCAGAGTCATCCATCGCTTGTGTCTGCTAACTTCTCGTCCCGATGTCGAGCTCAGCCTGGACCCAAGAAACTACCTCTCCGTCGAAGAGTTAGCGAACGCTACATACAGGTGACTTTGTAGTGCTAGGCGCAGACATCCTCAGAAAGTCTATTTCCTGTCGACGTTTCGCTTGCTAAGCGAGACCCATTGACAAATTTGGATTTCAATAGCACGTTCGATAATTGGGGAAGAAGCGAACTTCGCAGTGATTACAAGAGAGGACGCATAGAGCACCTAGCTCATGTCAGGTGTCCATGCGGATGCGGTGTCTCGTTCCGATGCGGCGATCGTCACGCCGCTGAGCACTCGTCCCAAGAGGACGTGATTTCCGGCAAATTTCAACGATCAGAAACGGAGGTCTTTCATGCAGAGAGTATTCAGGTTTGAACGTAACAAAATCATGGGTCATGGGAGCTTCACCGCCATTACGGCCCTAAGCCTAGTACTGGCTGGTTGTGGCAACGAAGGAGCCGTCGGTGATACTCCGCTGGAGAGCGTGGAACAGGATGCACTCGGCGTAAACGCACTTGGCGTGAACGCACTCGGCGTGAACGCACTTGGCGTGAACTCACTTGGCGTGAACGCACTTGGCGTGAACGCACTCGGCGTGAACGCACTTGGCGTGAACGGCCTCAGCTGGCTACACGAATCGACTACTTACAACGCTGATCGTGTTCAGCTTCTAAAGTATCTCACCAAGTGTGCGCTCGGCCCAACTCAATTTCTCCCTGCACACGCTGCACACAGCGGGTGTGTCGGTTATCCTGCCTATTATGGAATGTACGGTCTGGCTCCCAACTGGCCAACTCAGGCGATGTCAGATATTTGGGATCAGCGCTGGATCACTGCTTGCGTTCTGGCCCACGTCAATCAAAAGGGAACAGCGCAAGCAATTGCCCTACACGGTGCCAACGCTGCGTTCAATTCAGTTCCTGCAGAGCGCGCAACGATGTACGCCTCAGAGGGGAGTTATTGGGGTAACTTTTTTCGAAGAGAACAGTGGAAGAACGTCTGCTATAATAATGGTAGAAGTCAAGGAGCTGATTCACCCCATAGTCTTGATCTCGTCTTGGGCCGTTCATGCCCAGATGATGGCTGTGGCGTGATGACAACAAACGGATTCTGTCCGACCACTGGTAATAGCCCAAGTGGCACCAATAACTGGTATAATTACGATTACTTATTCAATCAAGTTGGATACAGTAGATATGGCCTCATCTATCAACCAGATGTATCAGGTAGTACAAATCCGAATATCAATGGATATTTCCCAACAGTGACAGCGCTGAGTCCTGTGTCGCTTGAGTTTGAAGGAACGAATGGCGCGCTTGGCACGTTTCCTCACGGCTGCTTCGGCGATAGTGTATACAACGATGGAAATCCTTCCGTGGCGATATCGACGATTGCTGCGGGCTCTGGTTCACTTGGAATTGGTGACTGCACTTCCACGTCTGTGTGTGCTGGCGGTGATTCTACCCAACATCCGAATGGACAAAAGTTACGTGGACTCCCTAGTGGTATGAGACTGCGTTACTCGTTCCTTACGAGCCAAGCAGTTGGCTCTCAGCCATTTTATCTCAAGGTACGCTACGCTGCGCTCGGATCGGGAATCCAAGCTCGAATTGGCATCAACGGCAGTGTTCTTACAACGGTCACGTTTCCGAGTACGAGTAGCACGAATTGGGACTCCTACAATACGATCTGGTGGAGTGTTCCGTTTGTTGCAGCCCCGTCTTCTCTTGTGACCGCTTCCTGCCCTTCGCAGATTGGTCTAAATGGGAAAGGGAAGAACTTGACTTCGGCAGTCTACCTAGATGTTGAGCTTCAGCCCGGAGCGACGTTCCCTGACCTGGATTCGATCCGGCTGGAGCCGGCCAATTAGACAAAGCAGCAGGGCTGTCCTTTCATATTTGTTTGCTCACAAGATCCACCTACTCCGTTAGTCTGTCCCGGTGAACTCACGGGAAGCTGCCAGGCGAGGACGCAGGGCTGTGGCGCGATAAGGATCGAGCCGCACGACCTGCTGGAAGGACTGCCGCGCCAACAGACCGGCAGCGTTGCGTGCCATGGGATCGCGCAGCCTGTTGGCTCGTAGCAAGCGCAGATCGCCCTGTGTCAACCGGCTGGCTGCGTGATTCGCATGGAGCCCCAGCGCGTGGTCGACACTGGCCAGTCCAAGGGCGATGTGCTCGGCTTGCTCCTTGGCTTGCACTCCTGCCACCTGAGCCAGCCGTAAGTGCGTTTCTGCCAACACCTGCCAGGACTCAGGCGTCTTTTCCGGACTCTGTGTAGCGAGCTCTGCTTTCCGCAGCGCTTCCTTCAGTACCGCTGTCTTCTTCCCTCCGATTTGAAGCTCCGCTCTCACCAAATCTGTCTGAGCCGCGATCGTCCGGCAGAGCACATCCTTGTCCGCTTGCACAACGCAGCGCTTCAGGGCTGCCTCTGCTTGCAGCAGCGCTGAACTGGGATCTTGGCCCCGCTTCTGTGTCACGTTGGCATCGACCAAGTGCGCCAGGGCAGAGAACTGCTCTGCATCAAGGAAGGTGCCCCCAAGCTTGCTGATCTGCGCCTGCATCTGGAAGGCCCGATTGAGCGATGATTGAGGATCAAGCCCTCCCTCCAGCATCCGCTGTGCGGCACGAGAGTACACGAGCAGATAGTTGACGTTGCACTGCTGGTACTTGTCGTTGATCAGCATGCACTTTGAGTAGAGTTCGTCCGCCCGCGTGAGGATCTGGTTCAGATCAGATTCCGAGCTAGCTGTCGAGATGAGGCGAGCCCAGATGAAGAGGGAGTTCTGGACGGGGGTCAGGTAGGTAGAATCGAGAGCCATGGCTTTTCCAGCGAACTCCAGAGAACTCTCGAAGGTCTGCCGGGCCTGGGAGCTACCTTTGGACTGAAGATACACACCGAGAGCAGCGTAGGCGGTGGACAGATCGTTGAGTCCCCACAGAAACTGCGGATTCCGTTTCACCGCAGGAATCAGCAACTCCATCGGCTTGCGCAGAAGCGGCTCGGGATCTTCGCCTTTCCCCTGAGCGAGGTCGGAAGCAAACAGGTTGCAGTCGGCGGCTACGTCGCGTGCATAGGGATGATCTGGCTGTCGCTCAAGCACGGCGGATGTTTCGCTCAAGCAGTGTTGCACGCGCTCATCGGAACTCTTTCCACCGCCAACCAGAGCCATGGTCAGCATCGCTGCGAAGGCCTTCTTCAAATGTCCCGTGATGGTGCTTGGTTCGGCCATCGTAACCTTATCGCTGGCCGCGACCGCAGATTGGTATGCCACTTCCGTCGACTGACCTCGGTTGGCAGCCATCTCAATCTGCCGCACCCAAGCTTCTGCCAGACCTTCAAATACCTCGCCATCGCTCTCTCCTGCTGCTCCCGCTTCTGTGTACATTCTCACGGCTGCAGCAAACTCCTTTTCTGCTGCTTCGTACTTGCCACTGTCCCGCTCGTGCAGCGCCTTCTCCAAATGCACATCCCCCTGAAGCTTCCTCGCTTCATACAGCCACGGCGCTGTCTTCATCGCGACCTCTGCCTGCTTCAGCGCCTCGTCATAGTCTCGCTGGTAAAACGCGATCAGCGCTTCCAGATATTGCGGTGCATCGAGTGGCATTGCACGTGCTCGTTCCAGAGAGCGAAGTGCCGGTGTGAGGAACTTGGGTGCGATCTCTTTCAGTTGCCTTTGGGCGAAGTCTCCGCCTCCGCTCAGTCGCGCTTCATACATCGCCCGTTCAAAGTGCTTTCCCAGCGTCAACCCGAGTGCGTAGTGAATCTCTGCGGTGTCTTGGCCGGACTGGACAGCCAGCTGCAGTTCCGTCAGTGCTTCTGGATATTCGTGCATCGCTAGGTGTCCGCGTCCCAGCGCATAATGTGCAAGCCCAGCAGCCAAGTCTCCGTACTGATGCAGATCAGACTTCAGATTTGTCATTCGCTGCCGCACGATTTGCTTTTCACGCTCCAGGTCATGAAGCGGCAACTCCCGTGCAGCTCGGAGCAGCCACTCCATCTTGG
Source organism: uncultured Myxococcales bacterium (assembly GCA_937859535.1). Classification (GTDB taxonomy): domain Bacteria; phylum Myxococcota_A; class Polyangia; order Palsa-1104; family JAEUJZ01; genus JAEUKA01. Next base: position 8,453 of record CALLYL010000125.1, on the reverse strand, counting down.
TAATTTCCTGTCCCAGCTTCTGCGCCAAGCGAGACTGCTGCTCTGTCCGTTGCTTAAACAGCTCTTCGGTGCGCTTGGTCTTGACCCAATTGCGGATTCCGTATCCGAAGAGAAACAGCACACTTGCGATCAACGCCAACGCAACCACCACAAGCTGCCGGTTGTGCCGGGCCTTCCAGCGGACGCGAGAGATGAGGCTGACCCGATTGCCAACAATCGATTCACGCGCCAAGTAGCGGCCCAAGTCATCCGCTAAGTCCTGCGCTGTCGAATAGCGCTCGGTCCGTTCCTTGGCCAGACACTTGCTTACGATGGTATCAAGCGCGGTCGGTACCGATGGCACAAGGCTCCGCAGAGAAGGCGCATCCTCTAACATGACCCGCAACAGAGTGTCTGCCATGTTCACGGCCACGAATGGCGGACGGCCCGCAATCAGGTCAAAGAGGCTCGCTCCCAGGCTGTACACGTCGGTTCGGCGATCGAGGATCCTTACATCGCCGCGTGCCTGCTCTGGCGACATATAGGCAGCGGTTCCCAGGACTGCTCCTGACTCGGTGATGCCGGTATCAGTCCCCTCCCGGGCGATTCCGAAGTCCATCACCACCGGATGCCAAACCTGATCTGCCCGCTGCTCGATCATAATATTTGCTGGCTTCACGTCGCGGTGGATGATCCCTGCTTGGTGGGCAGCATGCAGAGCTTCTGCAGCCGCACGAATGACCGCAGCCTTCTCTTCCATTGATAGGACTTGTCGGGCTTGGGCAAGGGACATCCCGTCAACGAACTGCATCGCGATGTAGGGCTTTCCTTCTACCTCACCAACCTCGAGTACCTTGCAGACTCCGGGGTGGTTGATGCGAGCCTGCGCACGGGCCTCCTGAAGGAATCGGGCTAGCAGATGTTCGTCATCGCCGCGCACAAACTTGAGAGCGACGATGCGATCGATTTTGAGATCCCTGGCCTTGTAGACGGCCCCCATCCCACCGCGCCCGAGGAGCTTAAGAAACTCATAGCGGTCCCAGCTTGCAACAGGAAACACACCGGACTGACTGGGAGAGGGCTCACTGCTGATTCCCGGGCTGCTTCTCAGAATCCCGACGCCACTGTGATCATCAACGCTCGCTCCTCCGACGAGGTCCATGGTAGAGCCTACGTCCCCGTCGTCACCCTCATCGGAGTCGGCCGTTTTGAGCGGCGACGTTGTCGCGACACCGGCAGCCTCACGATCGAGGGTCTTGAGCTTTACTTCATGTGTGGGACTTGGCGATGCTGTCTTGTGCTGGGCCGGGCTCTGTAACTTGCCTGAGGTAGGCGTATTTGGGTCCCCAGAAGCGGTCGGTGGACCGGGCTTAGCCTTGGCTGCGTCCATCGTCGCATTCATCGGGTCTACGCTGGGAGCTCGAACAGCCGCTGGTGTCGTTCCTGACGCGGTGTTGCTCAGTGCGAGATCTTCAGACTCAGGAGTCGTCCGTGCCCCCCGAGGAGATCCACTTTCAGTCGACTTTCCCATGGTCGTGTGATCATGTCACAGTTTCCATACGGCTTGAAGTAGCGGTAAAAGCGCTGACATTCCACCACCATGCTTCCTCCTAGCGGTACCCCCCACCGATCGAACCGAAATCCACGCAGACCCGAGCATCGATAGCATTGTCGAACTGACTGCTTCATTTCTCAGGTGATGAAATCAAGAAGTGGCAACGCGACCCGGCGAAGCGTACACGCAAGCGCGCGGGCCGTGGGGAATACGGCCACGAAGTCTATGAACATACCGGGTGCCGAGAGCACTGAATCACTGGAAGGCGACGACGCGCCGACCGCAAGAAGTGGGCGTGGGCCGCAGCGAGCCATGCGGGGTGTACGACCACGGCTGCGCGACAGCAGGACCACCTCGTGACCTGGGAGGCCCGCGCTTCTCCTCGGAACGATTGGGTGTCACGGGAGACTCGGTTATCACTCTCCGGCTTCGGTGCGTTCGAGGGATGCAGGCACCGGTGGTAGTGATCAAGCAGCCGTACCGAGGCAGGCCGAGACCAAGAGAAGATCACAGCTAAGGCGGAAGAGGACGGGGGATCATCTGGGCTGGATACGATTTGTGATGTCCGGGAACGGGAAGGCACCCCGGACCCGGCGGAGCAAACATTCCGTGGTAGCAAACGTATGACAGGGGGGCAATGGTATCAGGGCAGCGATTCGACCGGGAAACTCAGGCAAGAAGCAATCGCACCTACCGATGCCGGACGGATGGATTCTGCCCAATGAGGGGCCGGTCACGCTCAGACGTACTATGTGCGATGGCAGCGCACCTGAACGGGGTGCTGGGAAGCGAGCGGTACCCTTAGAGCTCAGTTGTAACGGGCAACCCTCTTGACTATTTTTCAGGATGTGATAGGGGGCGCACTGAGCCGTGAATCTGGTCGCCGCGCTGGGCTATCAAGGTTGGTGGTCTTAGGTTGAGGTTAGGCTACCCAGCGATCGGCGTAGATCGAAGCTGTAGGAATCGTGCGACACGAACTACGATCGCTCATTGAGAGCGAATCCGAGAACCCGTACGTTGCGCAGTCCGTTGAGTCCGTTCCCTACGCTACCGAGAGAGAACCTTTTTCGGGGAACGCTAACTCTCTACTTTTCGACGGGGATTGAGTTCACAGAGACCTCAAACCGGACAACATCATGGTGGTGCCAGACCGGCAGATGCCGACGGGGGAACGAACGAAAATCCTCGACTTCGGAATTGCCAAGCTGGCGCGAGAACAGGATCATGCGAGCCTGCGGACCCAGACCAACACCATGCTCGGGACTCCCTACTACATGTCTCCCGAACAGGCCCAGGGCTCTGGCAAGGTCGATGCAAAGACGGACGTCTATGCGGTGGGTGTCATCGTCTACGAGATGCTCACCGGAAAGCCGCCGTTTACGGGGGACGGACTTGGGGAGCTGATCGTAAAGCACATGAGCGAGCCACCTCCGCTACTTGCGGAACAAGCGCCCAGCAGTCCGCCGGAGCTTCAGCAGTTGGTGGCACGGCTGCTCGAAAAGGATCGCACCAAGCGACCTACGATGGTCGAGATCGTGGAGCAACTGGAAGCGCTCGGAGAGAAGTATCCTCGAGCACGGACCCGAATGAGCCAGAGTCTGCCGGTGGTTGCCAGTCCGAATCTCCATGAGGAACCGCATCGGACCTCCACGCTGAGTCGAGCCGCCCGGCAGCGTCCGTTCCATACCCGAAGTGGATTCCGGGTCGCCGCGCTCGGAATGATGGCGAGCTTCGCACTGGCAATCGGACTCTCCCTTTCGTATGTACGGCTGGACTCTGCAAAGATGGCCCCGCCCGCTGGGTCCGCCTCGCCCATTGCGGGGATGACCAAAGAGCCGATAGCGGCGACTCCGTCCATGCCAGCACCAGCAATCACGACACCAGAGAAAGCGGCTGGGAACCCAGTCACCGATTCTCTTTCTGCGAAGACCGAGCCAGCGCTTGTTTCACGAACGGCGAACAAGCCGTCCTCATCGGTTTCAGCAAGTCGTAATCGTGCCAAAAAGCCCAGCTCGGCAGCGGCAAAAGCTCCGCGCTCGACGAAGCGACAGGATGTTCGCTCTGCGATTGAAGACTAGCAGACACAGGTCACAGCACAGAGAGCAGCCTTGACAGCGAACCGAGACGTCGACTTCCTCACCACCGACTCCCTCCTCCCGCACCGCCCCCTAACGATGGCCATCCATCACCCCTACAGAGTCGCCATCGGCGAGCTTTGGGGGCAACACTCCAGCCACTACGAACTGGGTCGGTCTTGGTGTAGCCCAAGGGTTCCTTCGGAAAGCTGCACAGCTCGATCTATGGGCATGTTTATCGTGAGCGAACGGTCGGCTGAAAAGCCAGTTTTTGGTCTGCGCCGTCGCCCGAGCTTATTGAGGCTCTCCCCACTGTTTGGGGCGAAGAGCCGCGCCCCCGGGCTTACGCCTGCACCCGCTGCCCCAGCAACTCCATATCCGCCAATTGCACGGAGTTGGCGCAGGACGGGTCAGCCACTTGTGTGATATTCAGCCGGTATGCTTTGTAGCAGGGCTTGCTGCCCAGAACAAAGCTGCGTCTTTGGAAGCGCTTGTCAAAGATCACGCCTGCTTGCGTGTCGACCGTATCCCAGCTTGCGCCATCATCGTTGGAACCGAGCAATTGCCAATCGCTTGGGTCGCGCTCGGGGCAGTCATTGGCCGAAGTCAGCGTGTAGGCACAAATCTGTCCACAAATCCCTGGCGCGTAATTGTATTGAATCCAGCTTCCCTGTGGCGACAGATCCAGCCATTTGGAATCGGATAAATTGTCAAACAGATTTTCCTTGCACTCATCGCCATTTTCCCCCTGTGCGCTAATGCTGCCCTGGAGATCATCTGTGGTGTCAATAACGAACACTTCCGGCTTATCCCTGGGCAGCAGCCTGAGAAGTTCGGCCGGTATTACATTCGCCTGGGCCAAAACCGCCAGCCCGGCCTGCTGCATCGCGGATGCCTGAGTAAAGTTGCTCGTTTCAGCGGCGTAATCAGCATCTTTCACCAAGGCAAGGGCGGTGGCCATGTCGGCAATCCCGCCCCCCAGACTGGCGTTGGTAACCAGCAGGCGGCTTTGCGTCTCGCCCAACGTGGCGCGCAGCGATGTGACATGATCAATGGCTGAATCGATGCACGCCTGGCAGCCCTCCGTTTGCGCAGCGAGATTGCTGACATCGAGCTTATCGAGCCCAAGCGTCGTCGCATCCACGTTAGGCAGGGCAACCGCAATATGCTGTTCATCGGTTACACCGGTCTGAAAGGTGACCGAATCCAGCGTACCGTTCAACACAAGGATGTCATTGAACGATGTCTCGGTCGCAATGCGGGTAATTTCCGTCGTACATTGCGATATTCCTTCTTGAATTGCCGCCAGATCCGGGCTGTTTTCACCGTTTTGCGCCTGGACAATCAGCTCGCGCATTCTTTGCAACTGCCCGGTGATACCAAGCAAGGCACCATCGGTGGTTTGTGCCAGACTAATACCGTCATTCGCATTCCGCCTTGCCTGTGCCAACCCTCTCACCTGCGACACTATACTATCAGTAAGTGCCAACCCCGCCGCGTCATCTTTGGCAGTATTGATTCTAAACCCCGTCCCCAATCTTTGAATCGCAATTGACTTTCTTTGACCTGATATTGAGAGCCCGGCCTGTGTGGTCATTCCATCGATATTGGTATTGAGCGTTAAAGCCATGTGTACACCCCCGTTTTTTGATTATAAAAGGCTTATATAGCCAAAGGTGGATAAGAGGTTCAACCGCGGTTCTGGTGCCATGGACCGGGAAGTCAGGTGGTGCATCAGGGACCGATCGCCGACGGCACCGGATAGTTTACTCGAGACCGTCTCCAATCTGCATTGTAAGAAACATGTGATTTCTTCTCTGATGGGCCCGGGGGATAGGCCGATGGCAGGGGCTCTCTTGGGAAGCTGACGACAACCGGGTGTCTCGATAGAGGATTTGGCCGTCCGGCACCATGGCGATCCGATGAAGAGCTCTGTGCCCAGCGTCTGCGCGGCCTGCACGCGACACTTGCACTCGATCTGCTCGCTCACGTCCGCGCACAGCGCCCACATCGGCAACCGCTCGAAGACAACCACCAGAAACAGCCGCTTCCCACTCACTTCCCAACGGCAGAATGAAGAGCAGTTTCTCGACGGTACACTTTGATCTGACAGTATCCCGCGTACTTCCCAGCAATCCTTGAAGGGCCAATTACTCGACGATCATTTGTGAAGCGACCTGTTCAGGCTTCAGATCCCGATGATCTCCGGCAGTCCCCAAACCCCGCGAACTCTCTCCACAAAATATCGGCGAGGAATGGGAGAGGAAGGCTCGGAGTCGCGAAACTTGAACAAACCCTGCCGGGAAGCCTCCCTGACCAGGTTGCCGAGGACGTCACCGCAGCGTTGCAAAAAGTTCCAACCTTAAATCGTCATCCCCAAGGCGAAACCTGGCCACATGCGCCATCTGGGGTGGGGGGAGCTGGCGGAGCCGAGGTCGAAGCCGGGTCGGAGGGGTTCTTCGCCTTCTTTGAAGCCCCACTGCATGTTGAAGGTCAGGCCGCCGAACACCGCGAAGCGACGGGCGATGCGGACGCCAAGGGTGAGTCGGGTGACGTTGAGCAGGGACGGCATCTCTAGGCTGGCAAAGCCGGGCTGGACGCCGAACACGGTGTCGTCGATTTCGCCGTAGAGCTTGTCGCTCAGCGGGGCGTGGAAGCCAAAGCCCAGGCCGTACTGCCAGCCTGCTCCGGCTCCGGCGGGATGGACGCCGAACGAGACCAGCGAGTAGCTGTAGCGGGCGGGAAATCGCAGGCTGACGTTGATGGCGGCGCTGTCGCTCATCCACAGGTCGATGAAGGTGCCGTACTTCTTCGAGATCGAAAACATCCCAATCGCCACGTCGGCGTCGTCGGCGATGTTGATGATGCCAAGCTGTACGCCGCGCACCCGACCGCTGGCGATGTTGATGCCGCTCACCTGCATGCCCGAGACCTGCCCGGCGATGGCGATCCCGCCAAGCTGTAGTCCGTACATGCGTGCCGCGTAGGTGACAGAGGCCGCTTGCAGGCCGTAGACGCCGCCTCGGGCCAGGTTAAACGCCCCGAGCTGTAGGCCGCGCAGGTCGCCGCCTGCGTAGTTGACCGAGGCCGCTTGCAGGCCGGTCAGGTCGCTCTGGGCCACGTTGACGGTGCCAAACTGTCCGCCGAACGCCTCGCCGCGCACGAGGTTAACGCCAAAGGTGGTCTGGGCCCCGCGTAGCCTGCCACCGCTTACCGCAAAGAGGGTGGCGGCTTGCAGGCCGGCGACCTCCTCGGTGATGTAGGCACCGACCACCCCGATCTCGGCCCCATACAGCCGAGCGGCGCGGCCCCAGCCCAGGTTGAGCGAAAAATAATTGATCACCGGGCGAGTCTTTTCGATGGCGTTCACCGACCACGGCGGGACGATGCCGGCACTTCCGGGCAGCACCCGATAGATTGGATCTTCCTCGGTGGGCGGCGCGGCTTCGCTCTGCTCGGCGGCTTCGAGGCTGGAACCCCGGGCCACCGCGATTTCGATCGGCACATCGCGCAGCTCGGCAAGGAGCAGCTCGACCCCTTGCGGCGGTAGCACCACCAGCCCGCGTCGCACCCGCTGCGGCTCAAAAAACGTCACCCGGTAGTTGCCCGGCTGAAGCGACAGCGACAGCTTCGCCCCCACCGTCGGCTTGGACACCTCGGCGGCCAGCGCTCCCCGCGCATCGCGGACGATCATCCGTCCGGCAATCCCCTCGGGAATCGTCAGCCGCGCCGAGCCCGAGCGCAGGTCGGTCAGCACCAAGTCGCCCCGTCCCGCAAGCTGTATGTCATAGGTCGCATGCTGCGGGCCCCCGAGTGTCGCCTCGGTCCGGGCCAGCGTTTCATCGAAGGCAAAGCGATACGCCTCTTGCAGCGTCACCCGCTGGTCCCCATCGCTATCTGCCGCCCCGCGCAGGCCCGTCACCAGTGCATGCGTAAAGAACGACCCGCGCAGCCGTCCGGACTCTTGGGCCGCCTCTCGCTCTGACGTCGAGGTCAGAAAGGCATGACCGCTTAGGCTCGGTGCCGTCTGTAGCAGGAACGGATCGGCATTCACCCCGCCCTTGCGCTGCGCAAATACCCCCGCCGCACACGAGTCGAGGATGCCGATGTGGACATCGACCGGAATGTCGGTAATGAGCGCCCGCAAGCGGCTGTATTCCAAATGGCTGCCAAACAAAAGCAGCCCCCGCTCATCGGAGTGCCCCGAGTAATAAAAGAAAAACTGCTTCCGCCCCGGCGTCGCTGCGGCCCGCTCTTTGATCGCCAGCAGCCGCTTTTCCACCGTCGCCCCATCCGGGTCTACCAGTGACTCGATGTCCCCGTCCGCAACCCCGCCGATCTCCGTCAGTACGCGCTTGAGCGCCTCGGTGTCTTTGCCCGGATAACGCAGCCGCGCCCGCTCCCGCCCGCCATCGGTACTGGCCACCAGCAGCGTAAACCGCCGCCCACCCGATTCGCCCCGCACGCTCGCAGTCAGCGACAGCACGCAGGCGACCAGCAGATATCGAAGCCACCGGCCCCTCACGGTGCCTCTTTGCGCAGCGTCAGCGAGTACACCTCGACCGGCCCGGACAGCCCCAGCGCCCCTCGATCGGCATCGGCCTTTTCCCCAAGCGCTTTCGCTGCTGCCACCACCTTGGCGACATCGAGCGACTCTTTCCCGTTCGCCGTCACAAAAAAGAACCGCTCAAACCGAGGCGCGTCATCCAGCTTGTATCCCCGATGGAGCGGCTTCTCTCCGCCCCGCACCAGCGCTGGAACACTGTCCGCAGCCGCCGGATGATGCAGCTCGACGTTGCCCCGTCCATCGAGCGACACGATCACCCCAAAGCCCTGCCCCGCCG